>NZ_JBQIAV010000005.1:0-230974 GCF_054957775.1 Rhodoglobus galactosidasius
GGAAGAAGCCGAGCCGAGCTACTACGACACCAACACAACAGCCGAAGAAGGCCTCTGGGCCAGATCAGGATGGACCGGCCGGGCATGACACGCCCAAAGCCATCCACACGTTTTGGCCTATAAGCCCCAACCGCAGTGTCGCACTCTGGCGCGACCGATCGCAGGCACGGTTAAACGAAAAAACCCCCGGAATTCCGGGGGTTTCTGTCGTGAGCGATACTGGGATCGAACCAGCGACCTCTTCCGTGTCAGGGAAGCGCGCTACCGCTGCGCCAATCGCTCATGCTATTGAGTTAAAAATCACTAATTACCGAGGTGGAGACGGGATTTGAACCCGCGTATACGGCTTTGCAGGCCGCTGCCTCGCCTCTCGGCCACTCCACCGCACATGAGAAGCGCCAGCGAGGCTGACACTTCTCACTCGAGCGGATGACGAGATTCGAACTCGCGACCCTCACCTTGGCAAGGTGATGCGCTACCACTGCGCCACATCCGCATTGCACCCGATTTAGTTACCCGTTTTCGCGTGCTAGATGACTGTATACGAAGTCTGCGCTCAGAGCCAATTCGGTTGCGAGCGTGTCGCGAAGATATGCGAAGATTGCTTTGCGGGCGATTGGCGCAGTTGGTAGCGCGCTTCCTTCACACGGAAGAGGTCATCGGTTCGAGCCCGGTATCGCCCACTCTTCAGCCGCGGGAAACCATATCCGCACACGCCAAAATCACCTGTCTGTCGACCGGCTAATCTTAAGCGATGGCCTCAACACAGCCCCGCAAACGGTCACCGCTTCGAAACTTCTTCGTTGGCGTTGGGTTCTTGTTTCGCGGCTTTCGCATCTTGGCCACCGCACCTCGCCTGATGTTTCTCGGCATGATTCCGGCGGCAATAGTTGGAGCAGTTGCAATTGCTCTATTCATCACGCTCATTGTCGGTATCGAGCCCATAGCGGCGTTTCTGACGCCGTTCGCTGCCGATTGGGACGACCTCCCCCGTGCAGCGATCCGCTTCGGCGCTGGCTTAGCTGTGACCCTGGCGAGCATCCTGATCATCGTGAATACCTACACGACGGTGACCCTGATGGTCGGGGATGCTTTCTACCGAAAGATTGCGGGGCACGTGGATGCGCGTCACGGTGCACCGGCAGCGCCCAGCCCCCAAGGGTTCTGGAAGGACGCGCGTCGCGGGCTAGGCGAAGGCTTGCGAATGCTATTTCCGACCATCGGTCTTGCACTGCTCATACTTGTGCTCGGATTCATCCCGATCGCTGGCACGATCGTGGCAGCAACGGCCGGCGCTCTCCTCGGCGGTTGGCTACTGGTTGTCGAGCTTGCCAACATTCCCTTCGAGTCGCGCGGCATGCACCTCACGGCGCGACGACGCGTGCTCAGAGGGTCACGAGCCACATCACTCGGGCTGGGGGTTGCGACCTATCTGATTTTTCTGATCCCGTTTGGCGCAGTGATCGCAATGCCAGCTGCACTGGCTGGCGCGACCCTGCTCACACGATCACTTCTCGACGAGGACTCGGCCACTATCGACGCGGACCCTTCTGCCAATCTTGCTGAGCACCCACCAGCATCCTGACGAAATAACAAACGACCAGCTAGCAGTAGCCACAACGCTCAACAGCTGTTCCTCGAAGATTGCTGTTTGGCCGGTAAAAAGAAAACCCGAACCGGTGGCCAAGACCCCCAACGACACCACACCGATGCTTCCGCCGAGCAGATGCGTATTAACAAGAAAACGCAACTGATTGCCCAGCGGGGAACCACGTCGCACGGTAAAGACACACGCAACAGCTCCCGCAATCAGTCCAGCCACCGCAGCAGACACCGGAGTGAATAGCGGAGCTCCTGCAGTGACCGCGATCAGGCCGCTGACTAGACCGCCAGCAAGCGATCGAAGGCTGATTGCACCATGAGTGATCAACTGAACAGCATTCCAACCAACGGCACCGGCAATAGCACTCACTGCTCCGTTGACGACGATGAGGCCCGCAACATCATCGATGGCGAACTCTGCGCCGACGAGCCATCCAATCCACGACACAACGACCACCGCTAACGCGACGATTCCTGCGGGAACGGGAACAAACATCCGAGCACCGCGAATCAGAGACTTGCGCTCCACAACGAGCACCGCGAACATGCCAGAACCGACCGCAACGCTCATCACTAAAGCGCCGCCGTGATCAATCGGGCTCAACCCGAGAGGTGCGGTCGCATCAAAAGATTCGAACGTGCGAACAGCTGTGGGAATGAACACCGCCACAGCCCAAATTGAACCGAAGATCAGGCTGCGCACGAATGAGGCACCCGCGCTGCGAGCCACAAGAGTAACCAGGTAGCAACTGATTCCGCCGAGCAACGCTAATGACGGCATCATGACACCTCGTACGCCCGAAGACATGATCGGAGACAGCACTAACCACGCAAGGACCCCCGGCGCCGCGCACGCAAAAGACTCCGCAATCACGCGCACCCATGAAGCAGCCGGCAGGATCCGGGCATACAACACGATTAGCGCAGTTAACAGCACCGCAAGAGCAATCGCCCCAATGGTCGCCGCCGCGAATTCTTCCGCCACAGTGAACCTCCCGCGCACAGTCTTATGCCTCATCGGGCACATACACAATGGCTACGCCAAGAACCACCCGAACCTGCCTCTTATCTGGCGCCGTCCGTGCTAATCCGACCTACTTATTGTTTGAGGTTAGGGCGATGAGACGAGAAACAGCACGCAAGTACTTCTTGCTGTAGCCGCCCGCAAGCATGTCCTCGGGGAACACGTCATCAAGCAGCGTCCCTTCCGCGTAAATGCGCACCTGGGCGTCATAGAGTCGGTCGACAAATGCGACAAAGCGCAACGCGTCAGTCTGATTCTTGAACGGATGCACTCCTGTTAGCCCAATCGCGTCGATACCCTCAATCAGCTTCACGTAGCGAGAGGGGTGCACTCCAGAGAGATGCTTCAGCACGTCATCGAAGGAATCGAGGGTCACCGTGCCGGCGACAGTGGCGACGGCAGCCGCCGCGTCCTCGACGGCAATTGCGTGCGCCCCCGTGTCTCGGCGCCTGTAGTCGAGCCCATCGATACGGATGGTTTCGAACTTAGCTGAGAGGGAATCGATCTCTCTTAAGAAATCTTGAGCCGCAAAGCGACCTTCGCCCAATGCGTTTGGCGGTGTATTCGAGGTGGCCGCAATCTTTGTTCCTGAGCCGACAAGCTCAGACAACAATCGAGAAATCAGCCGTGTGTCGCCCGGATCGTCCAGCTCAAACTCGTCGATGCAGACCAGCGAGGCACCCTTCAACAGTTGGACTGCTTGCGCATACCCGACCGCGCCAACCAACGCTGTGTATTCAATGAACGTGCCAAAATACTTTCGCCCAGGCATCTGATGCCATAGTGCGGCCAGCAAATGAGTCTTGCCGACACCGAATCCGCCATCCAGATACACCCCCGGCTTCGCTACAGACTTTTTCTTGCGCGAGAGCAGCCCGCCGCCCTGCTTAGCGGCCGCGGAAAAGTTGCGCATCGCAGCAATGGCGGCGCCTTGCGACGGGTAGTCACGGTCAGGTCGATAGGAATCTAAAGTCGCTTCAGTGAACTGGCGCGGTGGCACGAGTTCGGCGAGCATCTGCGCTCCGGTCAACGACGGGATACGATCGACTAGACGCTCAGGAGTCGTAGGCGCAGTAGCGCTCATTCTCAGCCTCGGTTATGTTTCGCAGTCTTACGGCAACGCGGTGTAATCAGCGGCGAATGCGTAATTTTCTTGGGCAAGGGACTAATCAAGCTTAGTTTGATGCCCGCACCAGTTTTTCCAACCACAATCGGAGGTAGCTATGACTATCGAACGCGACCCGGCCCCTCAATTCATTGAGTTCTCACACCCTGAACGACTGGTCTCTGCGGACTGGCTTGAAGAACGTCTCGAGACCCCCGGGTTGGTAGTGGTTGAATCTGATGAAGATGTGCTGCTCTACGAGACCGGCCACATCCGCGGTGCTGTGAAGATCGACTGGCACACAGATCTCAACGATCCTGTGACTCGTGACTACATCGACGGCGAAGGCTTTGCCGAGCTCATGTCGCGCAGTGGAATCTCACGAGACACCACTGTGGTCATTTACGGCGACAAGACCAACTGGTGGGCTGCGTATGCCCTGTGGGTGTTCACGCTCTTCGGCCACGACGACGTTCGCTTGCTTGATGGTGGCCGCGCAAAGTGGGAAGCGGATGGCCGCGAGTACACGCTCAACGTTCCGACACCTGCGCCCACCGAGTACCCAATCGTCGAGCGCGATGACTCGACAATTCGCGCATTCCGTGACGATGTTCTCACTCACCTTGGCAACCCGCTCATCGATGTCCGCTCTCCTGAGGAGTACAGCGGAGAGCGCACCACTGCTCCTGCTTACCCTGAGGAAGGTGCGCTGCGCGCCGGCCACATCCCGAGCGCTCAGAGCGTGCCATGGTCAAAGGCTGTCGCCGATGACGGAACCTTCCGTCCGCTTAACGAACTCAACGAGATCTACCGCGACGGTGCAGGCCTGAAGGATGGCGACGACATCGTCGCTTACTGCCGCATTGGTGAGCGATCAAGTCACACCTGGTTCGTACTCAACTACCTCATGGGCTTCGAGAACGTTCGCAACTATGACGGATCGTGGACCGAATGGGGTTCCTTGGTTGCCGTTCCGATCGTCATTGGCGTTGAGCCCGGCGAAGTTCCATCGCGTTAGACTTAACCGATGAGTGAGCAGCAGATCCCGACCCAGTTGGCAGAAATCCGCGACGATTTCTTAGACTTGGAACTCCGGGATCGGCTGCAACTTCTTCTTGAGTTTGCAAACGAGCTGCCGGAACTACCTGAGCGCTATCGCGATCACCCCGATCTGTTCGAACGGGTCGAGGAGTGCCAATCCCCCGTTTTCATCTTCGTTGAGGTTGAGAACGACACCGTGCACATGTTCGCGACCGCACCTCCTGAGGCACCGACCACCAGGGGTTTCGCGTCGATATTGGCACAAGGGCTTTCTGGCCTCAGCACCCACGAGGTCTTGGAATTGTCGGATGACTTTCCCCAGTCACTTGGCCTTGCCAAAGCAGTAAGCCCACTCCGCTTGCGGGGAATGACGGGAATGCTAGCGCGAGCAAAGCGTCAGATCCGGCTGAAGAGCCTCACTTAGTCGCAACCCCGGCGGGCTTGTCTGCAGTTCCTTCACCCAGTTGGATGCTCAGCCACGCTCGAATCGTGCCCAGCCAGCGTTCGCTGTCGTAGTTCCACAGCCTCGTGTGACCAGCAGTATCGAATTCTTCGTAGGTCACGATGTCTGGGCGCAGTTCTGCGAGGGCGCGCGACGGTTCTACGGGAACATAGGCGTCGTCTGCACTGTGCATAAGCAGAATTGGTCTGTCGAGTTCGTCGGCGCGATCAATAAAGTTCATCGCCGGAAAATCGAGCGGGTTCTCGGTGCCAACGAGCAGTTGTGCTTGCTCACTTCCGAGCACCGCCTGAGCCGCGCGTTGAATCGGCGTAGGAATTCGGTTGATGGCCCCGTGCAGCTGCAGGATGGGGCCCCACGCGACGACAGGCGAATCGAGCACAAGCCCGACAATCATGTCTCGGTTCGCCGAACGCATCAGGGTTTGCAGCACAGTTGCCCCGCCCATCGACCATCCCATCAGGATTATTCGCTCAGCCCCGGCTGCCCGCGCGTAACTAATCGCGGCATCGACATCCCGATATTCCGTTGAACCTAAGCCGTAGCGTCGGTCCGCAGAATCTGGCGCTTCGGTGTCGTTTCGGTACGACACCGATAACGACGTCAGACCTGCATCGTAAAACTCAGTGATGGCGCGCAACGTCTCTGGCCGTTGGACACCACGACCATGGACATGAATCGCCCACGTGGAACTCGGCTGGGCTGCGGGTACCAACCATGCGGGTGCCGGGCCCAGTTCAGTCTCAATGTCCACGTCGGAGAATGCGAGCCCAAGATCAGCAGGGTTGAGATAGAACCAGCCACTGGTACGTGCGTTATCGCCTGGCTTCGGCTCGCCAAACTGCACCGAGAGCAGCTCCCGAGCCACCCAGCGGGAGCTCTGCGAGATCACAGCACCGATGCGCGCATGACCAGTCTGATCGGCAAACCAGAGGCTAAACCTTCCGGGAGCACGGATCTCGACCGAAGCTGAGAGAACTATGGTCGACTCCCCTAAGGCAAGAATCCGCAAGCCACTTTCGGCACGGCCGGGTGGAGTTACCAGCCGCCGAGCGAACAACACTGAAAGTGCCGCGCTCAATGTCAATCCGATGACACCGATCGCTGCGGCACCGATCGCAACACCGCTAATGATTCCGGCGGCGACGCGTACTCGTCCTGCTCCCCGCATCCGAAAACCTCCGTCTCGCAGCCGCAATGGTGCGGCGTGCCTCACTAGCGATCGTTCCCCTAAAGCCTAATCTTCACTCGTGCCCGATTCGCCAGCTGACCCAACACCACCCGCGGCATTTGCTGCAGCGGTTGAGTCTCTTCGTGGTGCAGTCTTGCGCACTGAGCTGGCTGTGACCGAAATAACTGCTCCTTCCCAGATTGCGCCATGGTCTTTTGCGCTGGCAGCGGATGTCACTCCCGCACGTCACGGCGAGGACTCAGATCTGGGCACTGGCCGTTTTGTCCTCTTGTATGACCCCGAAGTTCCGGATGCGTGGGACAGCGAGTTTCGGATCATTTGTTTCGCTCAGGCGCCCCTGGAGCCCGAGATCGGCGTCGATCCCTTTCTTAGCGAGGTCACGTGGTCGTGGCTCGTTGATGCACTAGCCGGTCGTGGCGCCACCTACGATCAGGTGTCCGGCACCGCTACTCGAATCCTCTCGACTGGATTTGGCGAACTCGCGTCTCAACCCGATGGCGCACAGATCGAATTGCGCGCCTCGTGGAGCCCCAAAGATCTCAGCATGGCCGCGCATGTGGAAGGCTGGAGTGAATTGGTCTGCATGTTAGCCGGCCTACCACCAGCAATTGAAGGAGTCACCCTGTTGTCGGCCCGTAAAGTTGGACGTGAGTAGCGCAACCGAAAGTGCAGCGTCTGAGGGCGAGTCGCACGCCACCCAAGCCCCTCACGATCCCGTACTCGTTATTGACGGTCGGGACGACTACCTTGCCGCCGTAGAGGCTATCGCCCAGGGCCACGGGCCTATCGGGATCGATGCCGAGCGTGCGAGCGGTTACCGCTATTCGCAACGCGCATACCTCATCCAAATTTTCCGCCGCGGTGCAGGAACATTTTTGTTCGATCCGCCCGCGATCGGCGATTTCACAGAACTAAATGACGTCATCGCCGACGAAGAGTGGATCTTGCACGCAGCAACGCAAGACCTGACCTGTTTACGTGAAGTGGGCCTGCATCCCACACGGCTGTTCGATACCGAGTTGGGCGCGCGCCTTGCCGGACTACCCAGGGTCGGACTCGGCACGGTCGTAGAACACCTGCTCGGCATCCACCTTGCTAAAGAACACTCGTCTGCGGATTGGTCAACTCGCCCCCTGCCGCAAGCGTGGCTCGTCTACGCAGCCCTCGATGTAGAGCTACTTGTTGATCTTCGCGAAGCCCTCGGCGAACTACTCGATTCGGCCGACAAGCACGACATCGCCCAGCAAGAATTTGACTCCGTATTAGCTCGGGATCTCAGCAACGTGCGCGCCGAACCGTGGCGCCGGCTCAGCGGTGTGCACTCGATTCGTGGCGGAAAGAATCTCGCCATTGCGCGCGAACTTTGGCTTGCTCGTGATGCCTATGCCCAAGAAGTGGACACGGCACCCGGTCGTCTGGTGCCCGATTCTGCTCTCCTCGCCGCCGCGCGCTTTCTTCCGGAGTCCAAGCGTCAGCTCTCGGCAATGAAAGAGTTCAGCGGGCGAGCCAGCCGCACCCAGATCGATCGTTGGTGGGATGCAATCCAAGCTGGATTGGCATCGACTGACATCCCCGCATCTCGGGTTGCCAGTGATGCGCTTCCGCCGCCGCGCGTGTGGTCGGATAAGAATCCCGAAGCTGACCTTCGGCTCAAGGCTGCTCGCGCCCTGATGGCCGTGCACTCCGAAGAGTTGTCGATCCCGATCGAGAACCTGCTCACTCCCGACTATTTGCGGCGAGTTTCGTGGACGCCTCCAGCAGAAATCACGGCAGAGGGCGTTTCTGAAGCGCTGCAGGCCCTGGGAGCGCGGCAATGGCAAATTGACGTTTCTGCACAGTCAATCGCCGAAGCCTTTGTCGAAGCCAGCCAAACGCCTGAGGACTCCGACGACACCGAGTCGTAGGAACAATCAAAGGATTCCTAACGCTAATCTCGGCCACCTAGGATCAGTGCTACATCCAAGAATCTAGTGGAGGCATTGTGGCCAAGAAAACCGAGATTGTATTCGTAGATGGAGTCCGTACTCCATTTGGACGTGCTGGCGAGAAGGGCATGTTCTGGAATACCAGAGCTGATGACCTTGTCGTCAAAGCGATGATCGGGCTGCTCGAACGTAACCCCCAGATTCCCCAGGAACGCTTTGATGAAGTTGCAATTGCCGCGACGACGCAAACGGGCGATCAGGGCCTCACGATTGGCCGAAGCGCTGCGCTTCTTGCTGGACTGCCCACGTCAGTACCCGGCTACGCCATTGACCGTATGTGCGCTGGCGCCATGACGGCAGTGACCAGCATGGCTGGCGGGATCGCTTTTGGCGCGTACGATCTGACAATTGCCGGCGGCGTTGAGCACATGGGCCACCACCCAATGGGCTCCGGCGTTGATCCCAACCCCCGATTCCTGGCCGAGAAGCTAGTCGACCCCGAAGCGCTCAACATGGGCAATACGGCCGAGAAGCTTCACGACCGCTTCCCGCACCTCACTAAGGCACGCGCAGATGCCTTTGCGTTGCGTAGTCAGCAACGAGCGACTGCCGCGTATGAGGCGAACAACATTCAGCCCGACCTCATCCCGGTCGCCACCAAGAGCGATACCGGATGGGGAATGGCGACTCGCGATGAGGGACTTCGCCCCGAAACAACCCTTGAGGGGCTTGCAGCGCTCAAGACTCCGTTCCGCTCGCACGGTCGTATCACTGCCGGAAATGCTTCAGGTTTGAACGACGGAGCAACCGCCAGCATCATCGCTAGTGGGGATGCCGCACGCGAGTTTGGATTGAAGCCCAAGATGCGCATGGTGAGCTTCGCGTATGCCGGAGTCGAGCCCGAGATCATGGGTATCGGACCGATTCCGTCAACGGAGAAGGCTCTGCGCAAGGCTGGCCTCTCGATTGATGACATCGGGCTCTTCGAACTCAACGAGGCTTTCGCCGTTCAGGTTCTCTCGCTGTTGGATCACTACGGCATCGACGACGAAGATCCTCGAGTCAACCAGTGGGGCGGCGCCATCGCCATGGGCCACCCACTCGCATCCTCTGGTGTGCGTCTCATGATTCAGCTCGCCGCCCAGTTCGAGCAGCACCCCGAGGTGCGCTACGGACTTACCGCCATGTGCGTCGGTCTTGGCCAGGGCGGGTCAGTTATCTGGGAGAACCCCAACCACAAGGGAGCAAAGTAACAATGACCCAGCAGTTTGCACGTCTGGCTGGCCTGTCTAAAGACGAGGTCATCACTCATTCGTTCGTTCGCGATGTGGCGCTCTCAGAGGGGCGCACACTTGCGCTAATCACTCTCGACAATGGAAAAGACCACACCCGACCCAACACTCTCGGCCCCGCAACTCTGCTGGAGTTTGCGGGCGTACTCGATGAGCAGAAGGAACGGGCAACCGCGGGCGAGATCCATGGTGTAGCCGTTACGGGTAAGCCATTCATCTTCGCCGCGGGTGCTGACCTCTCAAAGGTCAGCGAGATCCCCGACCGTGAGACCGGCAAGCAGATGGCCCAGCTTGGCCATTGGGCGCTGGGCAAGTTGAGCGACCTTGGCGTTCCGTCTTTTGTCTTCATCAATGGCCTCGCGCTCGGCGGTGGTGTGGAAGTTCCCCTCAACGCCGATTACCGCACAATCGACAGCTCGGTCCCCGCGCTGGCACTCCCCGAGGTGTTCCTCGGCCTCATCCCCGGCTGGGGTGGTGCATGGCTTCTGCCCAACCTGATCGGCATCGAGAATGCTCTCAAGGTTGTCATCGAGAACCCCCTCAAGAACAACCGGATGCTCAAGGGCCCTGAGGCCTTCGAGCTCGGTATTGCTGACGCAATGTTCGGGCCAGCAAACTTCCTCGAGGATTCAATCCGCTGGGCCGACGGTGTCATCGCCGGCACCACGAAGGTCAAGCGCAAGAACGAGCCAGGCAAAATCGAGCGCACCGTCAAGTGGGATGTTGCGATCGGCATTGCAGAGAAGATGCTCGCCAACCGCATCGGCCGCGTTGCCAAGTCGCCGTATGCTGCGCTTGCACTGCTCAAGGCAGCAAAGAACACCGACAAGAAGACCGGGTTCGAAGCCGAAGATGAGGCTCTGGCAGACATGATCTCTGGAGATCAGTTCCAGGCAAGCATCTATGCATTCAATCTCGTGCAGAAACGCGCCAAGCGACCTGCTGGGGCCCCTGACAAGGAGCTCGCACGCAAGGTCACTAAGGTCGGCGTAATTGGCGCTGGTCTGATGGCTCGCCAATTCGCACTTCTTTTCGTCCGTCGCTTGCAGGTACCCGTGGTCATTACTGACCTCGATCAGGCCGCGACAGATGCTGGAGTTGCCGCCATCCATCAGGAGATCGACAAGCTATATGAGAAGGGCCGGCTGTCATCCGATGACAAGAACCGTCTCACAGCACTCGTCACCGGCACGACGAACAAAGAAGACTTTGCTGACTGCGACTGGGTCATCGAAGCGATCTATGAGGAACTGGGCGCCAAGCAGTCCGTGTTTGCCGAGGTGGAGCAGTACATCTCCGAAGAGGCAATCCTAGCCACGAACACCTCGTCGCTATCGGTTGAGCAGATCGGTGCGAAATTGACGCACCCTGAGCGCCTCGTCGGTTTCCACTTCTTCAACCCTGTGGCAGTGATGCCACTCATTGAAGTTGTCAAGACTCCTCACACCAACGATGAGACGCTGTCGACAGCAATGGTCACGGCAAAGAACCTGCGCAAGACCGCAGTCATCACGACCGACACTCCGGGTTTCGTCGTGAACCGCATTCTTGCAAAGGTTTTGGGCGAGGCTATGCACGCTGTTGACACCGGAACCCCGTTTGAGGTCGTTGAGGAATCAACCCGACCATTCGGACTGCCGATGACTCCGTTCGAGCTTCTCGAGCTCGTTGGGCTCAAGGTGGGAGCACACGTGCTCGACACTCATCACGCGGCATTCCCCGAGCGGTTTTTCGAAAGCAAGAACCTACACAAGCTCGCTGAACTCGGTTTCATCTTCGACCGAGACAGCAAGGGTAAGTCAAAGGGGGTGTCGAAGAAGGCTGTCAAGATTGTCAAGGGCGGCAACTCGCCCATGACTGCTGAAGAGCTTCAGATCCGTATCGAAGACGGGCTTGCAGACGAGATTCATCGGATGTTGGAAGACAACGTCGTCGCCGCTGCCGAAGACATCGACCTGTGCCTCATTCTCGGTGCCGGTTACCCCTTCCAGATGGGTGGTGTCACTCCGTATCTCGATCGTGCTGGGGCCTCCGAGCGTGCCTTCGGCGGAACGTTCCACGACCCGCAGATCTGCGGAGTGCAGTAAGTATTCAGCGGTAGCGCCGCGC
Source organism: Rhodoglobus galactosidasius (assembly GCF_054957775.1). NCBI lineage: Bacteria > Bacillati > Actinomycetota > Actinomycetes > Micrococcales > Microbacteriaceae > Rhodoglobus > Rhodoglobus galactosidasius. Next base: position 11,751 of record NZ_JBQIAV010000005.1, read on the forward strand.
AGCAACGAAAGAGGATCGATCCAGGCTGAATCTGGATCGGTCCTCTTTCGTTGCTCAGTGTTGAGCGTGCCCGCTTTCGTCTAGCTGCGTTCGGCAGGAAGCGAAACTGGCTGCGAATCGGTATCACTCAGAGGGCGCGCGATGGGAATCTTGCTCCCGAGCACCTGAGCTACCACGTCGCGGGCAATGTGTTGAGGTGTGAGGCCCACCTGGTCGAGTATGTAGTCGCGGCTACCGTGGTCGAGGAACTCAGCGGGCAACCCCAGCTCGTTCACCGCAGTGTCCACGCCCTGTGCTCGCATATCTTGTCGAATTCGGGTGCCGATTCCGCCGACACGGATGCCGTCTTCAATCGTGATCACGATTCGGTACTGCGCCGAGAAGTCGATGACGCTCTGCGCAACTGGGACTACCCATCGCGGGTCAATCACGGTCGCACCAATCCCCTGAGCGGCCAGAAGTTCGGCTACTTGAAGACCGGTCTTTGCCATCGAGCCCACAGTGACGATGAGCACGTCATGCTGCTCATCTTCACGGAGAACATCCACGCCGTCGCCTGTTCGACGAACAGCGTCATATGAGGTGCCGATGGTGCCCTTAGCGAAGCGGATGACGGTCGGTGCGTCATCGACCGCTACCGCTTCGCCGAGTTCCTCTCGCAGGCGCTCAGCGTCACGCGGTGCAGCGATTCGGATGTTGGGAACAACCTGAAGCAGAGCGAGATCCCACATGCCATGGTGGCTTGCTCCATCCGGCCCGGTGACACCGGCACGGTCAAGGACGAATGTGACGCCGGCGCGGTGAAGCGCGACATCCATGAGCACCTGATCGAATGCACGATTCATGAACGTGGCGTAGAGCGCGACTACGGGGTGCAGACCGCCGTAGGCCATCCCTGCCGCCGAAGTGACCGCGTGCTGTTCCGCAATGCCAACATCGTGAACGCGCTCCGGATACTTCTCAGCGAAAAGGTGAAGTCCTGTTGGGCGCAGCATGGCGGCAGTTATGCCAACCAGTCGGGGGTTGTCGTCCGCGAGGATGACGATCTCTTTCGAGAAGACCGAGGTCCACGACGCAGCACCTGCCGATTGAACCGGCTCCCCCGTTGTGGGATCAATTTGGCCAACCGCGTGGAACTGATCGGCGACGTCAAGCAGCGCCGGCTCGTAGCCGCGGCCCTTCTCAGTGATGGCGTGCACGATTACTGGTGCGCCGTATGATTTGGCCTGCTCAAGCACTTCTGTAAGCGCAGCGATGTCGTGGCCGTGAACCGGACCTAAGTACTTGATGTCGAGGTTGGAATACAGTGCCTCGTTGTTGCTGAAACGCGAGAGGAAGCCGTGCGCGCCGCCGCGGATGCCGCGATACAGTGCGCGCCCTGGTCCGCCAAATGCTCCAAAGAATCGTTGACTCGAGCTGTACAACGAGCGATAGGAACGACGCGTGCGCACGCTGTTCAAGAAGTGGGCCATTCCACCGATAGTCGGTGCATACGAGCGACCATTATCGTTGACCACGATGACGAGGTTGCGACTGTTGTCATCGCTGATGTTGTTGAGTGCCTCCCACGTCATGCCTCCGGTGAGAGCACCGTCACCAACGACAGCAACCACGTGACGGTCGTTCTGGCCTGTCATCTCGAATGCTCGAGATATTCCGTCAGCCCATGACAGCGAACTCGACGCGTGAGAGCTCTCGACGATGTCGTGCTCTGACTCTGAGCGCTGTGGGTAACCCGCTAGCCCGCCTTCAGTACGCAGTTTTGTGAAGTCTTTGCGTCCCGTAAGAATCTTGTGGACATAGCTTTGGTGGCCCGTGTCAAAGACGATCGCATCCCGGGGTGAGTCGAAGACGCGGTGGATCGCGGTCGTCAGCTCGACCACGCCCAGATTCGGACCCAAATGCCCGCCGGTTCGAGACACGTTCTCAACCAGAAATTCACGAATTTCTTGAGCTAACTCGGCAAGCTGGGCAGTGGAGAGACCGTCAAGATCTCGGGGACCGTTGATTCCCTCGAGTAAGTTCATTCCTTCATTCTAGGCTTCTTGCCCGACCTGTGAAGGATTGCGGATGAGGTTCTGAGGTACGGCGATTGCGCGCTCGCACAACGCAGAGGGCGCGTGGCTAGAGTGAAAAACTTTAGCCACGCGCCCTCTGTATCTGTTGCTCGTTAGACCAGCGAACGCAAAACGTACTGCAGGATTCCGCCGTTGCGGTAGTAGTCCGCTTCGCCGGGGGTGTCGATGCGCAGTTTCGTGTCGAACTCTACTGTCGTCTTGCCCTCCGGTGAGTGCGCAGTCGGCTCTGCTACTACGTGCAGCGTGCTCGGGATGCGATCGTCATTGAGTTCTTCGACGCCCGAGATGCTGATGCTTTCGGTTCCATCGAGACCCAACGAATCCCAAGTCTCTCCCTCGGGGAACTGCAAGGGAAGAACGCCCATTCCGATGAGGTTCGAGCGGTGAATACGCTCAAAACTCTCGCAGATGACAGCCTTGACGCCGAGCAAGCTCGTGCCCTTTGCAGCCCAGTCGCGTGAGGAACCCGATCCATACTCTTTGCCACCGAGAACGACGAGCGGAGTGCCCTGCGCCGCGTAGTTCTGGGCGGCGTCGTAGATGAACGACTGTTCGGCATCCACGGTCGTAAAGTCACGCGTGTAGCCACCCTCGACGCCATCAAGAAGCTGGTTCTTGAGGCGAATGTTCGCAAACGTTCCACGAATCATTACCTCGTGGTTTCCGCGACGCGAACCGTAGGAGTTGAAGTCCTTGCGGTCGATGCCATGCTCAGCCAAGTACTGACCGGCCGGGCTGTCGCCCTTGATCGAGCCCGCGGGGCTGATGTGGTCGGTAGTTACCGAGTCGCCGAGCTTCGCGAGAACGCGAGCTCCCGAGATCGAACTGACAGGAGTGATCTCCATAGTCATGCCCTCAAAGTACGGGGGCTTGCGCACGTAGGTCGACTCGTCATCCCACTCGAAGGTGGAGCCGGTCGGCGTTGGCAGGTTCTGCCAACGCTCGTCACCGTCGAATACACCCGCGTACTCGTGGATGAACATTTCGCGGTCAATCGACGAGTCGATCGTGGACTGAACTTCGGAAGCATCGGGCCAGATGTCCTTCAAGAAGACATCATTGCCGTCCTGGTCTTGACCAAGCGCATCGTGGTCGAAGTCGAAGTTCATCGAGCCGGCAAGAGCGTAGGCAATGACCAGCGGCGGGCTAGCCAGGTAGTTCATCTTCACGTCAGGGTTGATACGGCCTTCAAAGTTTCGGTTACCCGAAAGAACCGCAGTCACTGCAAGGTCGTTCTCGTTGATCGCGCTCGAGATTTCATCCTGCAGCGGACCCGAGTTGCCGATACAGGTCGTGCAGCCGTAGCCGACGGTGTAGAACCCGAGGGCTTCGAGCGAGACATCCAAACCAGACTTCGCGTAGTAGTCGGTGACTACTTTCGAGCCGGGAGCCAGCGTGGTTTTGACCCACGGCTTTGATGTCAAACCCTTCGCAGCAGCGTTGCGTGCAAGGAGGCCGGCAGCGAGCATGACGGATGGGTTGGAGGTGTTGGTGCACGACGTGATTGCGGCAATCGCCACAGCTCCGTGGTCAAGCGTGAACGGGTCTCCCCCATCTACGCTCACCGAAGTTGGTGACGACGCAGTGTAGGGAGCGTGACTGGCGTGGGTGTGCGAACGCTCATGAGCCGAATCTTCGTCCTGCGAAGTCAGGCCAACGGGGTCAGACGCGGGGAACGTATCTTCAATAGCGGCATCGACTTTGGAGTGATCCCTCGACGCGTAGTTATTGAGATCGATCTCGAACTGGCTCTTAGCATTGGTGAGTTCGACGCGGTCTTGCGGACGCTTCGGTCCAGCAATCGAGGGCACTACGGTGCCGAGGTCTAATTCGAGGTACTCGCTGTAGTTGGGCTCAACGCTAGGGTCGTGCCAGAGCGACTGAAGCTTCGAATACGCTTCGACGAGGTTGACCTGCTCTTCGCTGCGACCGGTGAGGCGCAGGTAATCGAGCGTTACGTCGTCGATAGGGAACATCGCGGCTGTCGAACCGAATTCAGGGCTCATGTTTCCGATGGTCGCGCGGTTGGCGAGCGGTACTGCACCGACGCCCTCGCCGTAGAACTCGACGAATTTGCCGACGACGCCATGCTGACGCAGCATCTGAGTGATCGTCAGAACTACGTCGGTTGCCGTTACGCCAGCCGGGATTGATCCGCTCAGCTTGAAACCGACAACCTTGGGGATGAGCATCGAGACAGGCTGGCCAAGCATCGCTGCTTCGGCTTCAATTCCGCCGACGCCCCATCCGAGAACACCGAGGCCGTTAACCATCGTGGTGTGCGAGTCGGTGCCCACGAGAGTGTCAGGGAAAGCGCGGGTCTTGCCGTCTACTTCACGGGTGTAGGTGACACGAGCGAGGTGCTCGATGTTCACCTGGTGAACGATTCCGGTTCCGGGAGGAACAACCTTGAAATCATCGAAGGCAGTCTGTCCCCAGCGGAGGAACTGGTAACGCTCACCGTTGCGCTGGTATTCGAGCTCAACGTTGCGCTCAAGCGCATCCTCGGAGCCGAAGAGGTCTGCGATGACCGAGTGGTCGATGACGAGCTCTGCTGGAGCGAGCGGGTTGATCTTGGTGGGGTCTCCACCAAGTTCGGCAACGGCTTCACGCATGGTGGCGAGGTCAACGATGCAGGGAACTCCGGTGAAGTCCTGCATAACAACACGTGCGGGGGTGAACTGAATCTCGGTGTCCGGTTCAGCGTTGGGAACCCAAGAGCTCAACGACCTGATGTGCGCCTCGGTGACGTTCTTGCCATCTTCCGTGCGCAGCAGGTTTTCTAGCAAAACCTTGAGGCTGAACGGCAGTTTTTCGTATCCCGCCACCTTGTCGATGCGGAACACCTCGTAGTCGGTTGATCCGACTGTGAGTGTGTCTTTCGACCCAAAACTATTGACTGTCGACACTGTCATCTCCCTTGCTACGGTTCTTCAATCCTTGCGCGGAGCGTGCGCTGCATCCAGCAAGGTAAGCCTAAGGCTGAATCGCAGTTTGTGGACTGCGAGCGAGGCCAAAAGTATCTTGATGTCAAGATAAATATACACTATCGCCACCCGATGGCTAAGCCGCCACGGCGAAGAGCACGAACTAGTCGGATGCCCGTCGGCCGTAAGCGGCACGCATCAGCAACCACGTAACCCAGAGCACACCCGCATAGAGCGGAACGCCCAGAAGCAGTTTCATCGTGGCGAGAGCCTGTGTTGCCTGAGCGAAGTACAACGGAAGCTCGATCGCGAGCCGCAATGCAAACATGCCTGCCCAGACGAACGTCGCGATCAGCGCTACGTAAAACTTTGCCTTGTCTTCGCGCCAATCACTGGCGTCAGGCACCAAGAGAGTGGCGACAACGCCAACCAGTGGTCTGCGGGCGATCAAGCTGATGATGATCGCGGTCAAGAACACCGCGTTGATGACGAAACCGAGCAAAAAGTTGTCTTCAGCACGGCCAGTGATCAGGGCCAAACCGGCCGAGAGCGCAACACCGAGCACACCAACGAGAGCCGAGGAAACCGGAGTGCGGGATACCAGCCGGACAACGACGAACGCCAGGGCCACAATCACAGGAATCACGACTGAGACCACAAGCTGCTGAGTCAGAGTGAAAATGACCAAGAAGCTCAACCCCGGCAGGATTGATTCGACGAGACCTCGGATGCCGCCCATTGCTGTCAGCAGTGCCCCAGCAGTCGGGGTCTCCCCCGGTGCCACCTGACCAACCGCTGACCGGCGAGCAGCTGAGACTAACGCCTCGCGAACAGAAGGGTCTATCGGCGGCTGGTCGTCACCCACGGAATTCGAGGGATCGTCGATAGAACTCACGCCTGAGATTCCTTCTCACCCGTTGCGGGCATGTGAAGCGGAATCAGATCGCGCGGCGGCATCGGCGTGTTACCCCGAACAACCACAATGGAACGGAACAAATCTTCGATCTTGGTCGCGGCATCCGCGTCGGTAAGTGCCTCGCCAGCAATAACGCCTCGCAAGAACCAGCGTGGGCCATCGACGCCAACGAAACGAGCCATGCGCTTCTCGTCAGACTTTGCACCGGCAACGGGGATCTCAGCAAAGACTTCGGGACCGAAAGGACCCTCAGAGACCTTGGTGGTTCCCCCCTGAGTGTGCACCTGCTCGATAATCTGCTGACGGATCTCATGCCAGAGCCCACTCGAACGTGGTGCCGCGAACGGCTGAATCTGCAATGTAGAACCCGAATAGTCGAGTCCGACGGCAACAACGCGCTTGCTCGCCTCTTCAACTTCGAGACGCAAGTGGAGCTCTTGACGCGGCAGAATCTTCACTCCACCGAGATCTACATACGGGCGAACCGCGTTGGCTTCGCTCTCATCGAGCGGACCCTCGCTCGCACGGTTTTCTGGTGCGGACTTAGGCTGATCTTGAGGTTCAAGAGATTCGGTGTTGTCGCTCACGAAGTAGCTCCTTGTTGGGTTGAATCTGCGCGGAATCCAGTCGAGCCAAAGCCCGACTCACCGCGATGACTACCGGGAAGTGTCGAAACCGGAATGAAACGAGCACGGGACACCGGCATAACGATCAATTGCGCGATTCTATCCCCCGGCTCGATCTCGAACGTGGATGCCGCGTCAGTATTGAGCAAGGTAACGCAGATTTCTCCGCGATAGCCCGCATCCACTGTTCCCGGACTATTGACGACAGTGATGCCATGTCGTGCCGCCAAACCGCTCCTGGGTACGACAAAAGCGACGTATCCATCGGGAAGCGCAACAGAAACGCCAGTAGCAACTGTGTCTCGTTCACCGGGAGCCAGCGTGTAGTGGCCAGCCGAATACAAGTCGGCTCCGGCATCACCTGGATGCGCATAGGTGGGCACTTGCCCTCCGGAGATAAGCACCTCTACGTTGTCGATCACGAGTCGAGGTTAGTGCAGATCAGTCGCGACCCCGAAACACTGACCCGAAAAGCAGTGTGTAATGGATGAGTGACTATCTATCGTGAACGCCTATGGCCAACAGCCTGGCTCTACATCAGCACCGCACTCGTCATCCCTGCGAGCATCTTGGTTTTCATGCCAATCAACATCGTCGCGGGCTACATCACCGCGGCAGTGTTGTACGGCGGCGTCGTCTTGTTCCTATTGTCGTCAGCGCCAACTATTGAAGTTAACGAGACTGAGCTTCGCGCAGGAAAAGCACGGCTGCCGATAGCAATCATCGGAGCGGTAACAACTTTCGACGGCGCAGAAGCAACCCTCGAACGCGGGCAGCGGCTCGATGCGCGTGCCTGGCTAATGATTCGAGGCTGGGTTGCACCGGTTGCAAAACTGGAGGTCAACGATGAGGGCGACCCGACGCCATATTGGTTGTTGTCGAGTCGCACTCCCGAGTTGCTTGCTGAAGCAATCGCGCAGTCTAAGCTGCGCACTCCAAGCAAATAGCGCCGAGCTTGGTGTTGTGGTCTACCTGCGAGCGGTGCTTCACGAGGAAGCAGCTCACGCAAGTGAATTCGTCAGCCTGAGGAGGCAGAACAACCACGTCGAGGTCAAGGTCAGAAAGGTCTGCCCCTGCGAGTTCAAAGTTCGCCGGGTTGTCTGAATCCTCGACATCAACCGAGCCCGACATCTTGTCAGGAACACGCTCTTTAAGAGCCTCGATCGACTCGGAGTCGTCGTCGGTCTTACGAGGTGCGTCGTAGTCGGTGGCCATGCCCATCCACTTCTGTTTTACGTTGAATCACCGGAATCGGCGGCCACAGTTTGCATGAAAGCTAGCCGAATTGCAAACCGCCGAATCTGCATCACTGTGCAGCGCCTGTGACAACTGTTATCCGAGGCGTGTTATTCCCACGTTTTGGGGCAACTCCGTGCGATCCTATAGCGGAATCGTCAGGGCTGGAGAAGTTCACTATGGAAGACCTTCGGGTAGTCGAAGTACAAGACGGTGCACTGATCGTTTCAGGCACTGATGGAACGCAGTACCGCCTCGCGGTAGATAGCGTGCTTCAGTCACGCCTCCGGCAGAGTCGCGGTCAAGTTGGCGCAGTGCCCAAGCTTGCGCCTCGCGAGGTTCAGGCACACATTCGTGCAGGAATGTCTGCGCAGGATGTCGCTAGCGTCACCGGTGCTGATCTGGAATACATTCTTCGTTTCGAAGGTCCCGTGATGGCGGAGCGTGAATTCGTCATTGAGTCTGCGCTCGGCGTTCCCGTTCATGTTGCGGGCGAGACCGATTCGCTCACCTCGTCACGCACCTTCGGATCTGCGATTCGAGAGCGTCTGCTTGAGCTACGAGCCGCTGACGAACGCTGGGCGAGCTGGAAAGACCCGGAAACCGGCTGGATCGTCAAGCTGGCCTTCACCGCCAGCGAGATCGACCACGATGCCCGCTGGCAGTTTGATCCCAAACGTCAGTCGTTGGTACCTCTTAACAATGAAGCAAAAACATTGTCACAGCAGGGCGAAGCAACCGGTGCACTCATTCCACGACTTCGCGCTGTGGCTCCGGTAGATAGCACAGCGGATGCCACGCGCTTCGACAGCGGAGCGTTCGACGTCAATGATCTCGACGAAGAGCCAGAGCCCATTCGTCCTGCAGAGCTTCCCGTCATGCGTGATCGCACTGCCGAAACCGGAGTGGGCAACCAAACTGCTGACCTCCTCGACGCACTGCGCCGACGCCGTGGCGAGCGCGAGCCTGCAAGCTTCGACGCTGCAGACGAGGATGAGTCGCCATCCACTAGCCCGGAGCCATCAATGCGGCTTCTCGATCCGCCCGTCGTTGAGCAGCGCCACGACGCTCCTGCACCGGCCCAGGTACCCGCGCCCCAGCCGACAGCGAAGCCACGCAGACGCCGGGTAGCAATGCCCAGTTGGGATGACATCGTATTTGGCACTAAGCCAGACGACGATCCCGCCTAAGCAACCCACACGCAGTGGGCATCGTTGACGCTGGTGCGCCCACGTGCTAGTTCGCGAATGCCCCGAACCTCAGTAGAGGAACACGCAGCTCATCGTCTGACCACGAACCGTGCTGACCGACCATGAGTCGACCGTGATCGTTTGGGATGCGCGAGTCATAGTACGCAATCGCCTTGCGCGCGGCGACGATAATATCTCCGATGCGCGGTGCGACCTCCGGGTCAACATCGCCAAACCAGCCCGCGGCGACAGCGTCCTCACGACTAACGACCCACGACCGGTGGCCCTCGGCTTGTTGCCAACGATCGAGTACACGCGCACTTTCATCCGCGCTCACACCCGGTTCGAGATGAAGCTGAAGACACCGAGGTTCGCCCGCGACGTGTCGAACCCCGATGAGCAGTTCTGGGGCTGTATCGAAAAGCACGTGCGCGTGAGCGGGAACGTCGACCATGCCATGATCCGCGGTGATGAGCATTCCCTGGTCGTCAGCGAGGTGGCCGACAACCCCTGCCAGTGCCCCATCGAGGGCTTCAAGGGCGTGGGTCCACTGGGGTGACTGCCAGCCGTGAGCATGGCCAGCCATGTCGAGTTCAGGCGCATAGACATAAGTGATGGATGTCGCATCACTCGTATCGGCAACAGCAACCGCGGCGCGCAGTCGCTCAGCTAACGATCCCGCCGCAATGTACTTGGCTCCGCGCAGCACCGCCCGTGTAAACCCGGAATCGCGGTAGCGGGCGGCCCCGACTGCAACCGCCGTGTGGCCCCGCTCGCTTGCGCGCTCGAAGAGTGTCGGAACCCGCTGCCAAGCTGCCGGGTCGAGCCGAGCATCCCATCCAGAAAGCTGGTTGAGCACGCGGTCATTGACGGTATCGAGGGCGCTATAACCGACTAAACCATGCTGGCCTGCGCGCGCCCCGGTGGTGAGGCTCGCGATCGCCGATGCCGTCGTCGTGGGAAACGCGGACTGAATGACCGAGTGCTTCGAGAACGCCGAACTGAGAGTGCGAGCATGACCGGATCGAGCTTTGAGACTGTGCGCACCAAGCCCGTCAACGAGCAAGACCACGGCGTGTGTGACCGACGGCAAGCGCAAGCGATTGGCCTCGCCTTCGATTGCCTGAAGTGAACTTGACAACACATCGGTAAGGTTCGCTGAGTCTGGGTTGAGCGCCGGTAACATTAGGGCAATCCTATGGCTACTCCCACTAAACCCACCCCAGACTCCCCTGCCGGCGAACGCATCGAAGACATCGATGTAACCACTGAAATGCAGGGGTCGTTCTTGGAGTACGCGTACTCCGTGATCTATTCGCGCGCACTTCCCGACGCACGCGACGGTTTGAAGCCGGTGCAACGCCGCATTCTGTACCAGATGAGCGAAATGGGTCTGCGCCCTGAAAAGGGACACGTCAAGTCCTCCCGCGTTGTTGGTGACGTCATGGGAAAGCTGCACCCTCACGGTGATGCGTCGATCTATGACGCGATGGTGCGACTGACACAAAGCTTTATTTTGCGCGTGCCGCTGATTGATGGCCACGGCAACTTCGGTTCGCTGGATGACGGCCCCGCTGCTCCGCGTTACACCGAGGCTCGCCTGCAGGCGTCGGCAATCGCAATGACGGACAATCTCGACGAAGATGTCGTTGACTTTGTTCCTAACTACGACAATTCGACCACTCAGCCCGAGGTGCTTCCTGCGGCGTTCCCCAATCTGCTCGTCAATGGGGCGAGTGGAATTGCTGTCGGGATGGCGACCAACATGGCGCCGCACAACCTCATCGAAGTAGTCGGTGCCGCACGTCACTTGCTGTCGAATCCCGATGCGTCGCTCGAGGAACTCATGCAGTTCGTTCCCGGCCCTGACCTTCCGACAGGGGGCAAGATTATTGGCCTTGCCGGGGTCAAAGATGCCTATGCGAATGGACGCGGTGCGTTCAAGACACGCGCAAAGGTGTCCGTCGAATCCATCACTGCGCGCAAGATGGGGCTCGTCGTGACCGAGCTCCCCTACCTCGTCGGCCCAGAACGAGTCATCGAAAAAATCAAAGACGGTGTCAACGCAAAGAAGATCGTCGGTATTTCTGATGTCACCGACCTCACCGACCGCAACCATGGCCTGCGACTCGTCATCGGTATCAAGACCGGCTTCAGCCCGGATGCCGTACTCGAGCAGCTCTACCGGCTTACTCCCCTAGAAGACAACTTCAGCATCAACGCGGTCACGCTCGTTGATGGCCGCCCGCAGACGCTTGGCCTCAAAGCGCTGCTCGAAGTGTTCCTCAAACACCGCCTCCAGGTCGTCACGCGACGCAGCACCTTCCGCCTCACCAAGCACCGCGAACGGTTGCACTTGGTCGAAGGCCTGCTCATCGCCATCGTCGACATCGATGAGGTCATTCAGGTTATTCGTCAGAGCGACGACAGCGATCAAGCTCGCACCCGATTGCGCGACGTCTTCGACCTGAGCGAACTACAGGCCGAATATATTCTTGAACTCCGACTGCGTCGCCTCACCAAGTTCAGCAGGATCGAGCTCGAAGCCGAAGCCGAGAAACTGCGCGCGGAGATCGAACGGCTCGAAGCATTACTGGCAGACGACAACCTGATCCGGGCCCTCGTCTCCGACGAACTCGAAGAAGTTGCTGAGAAGTTTGGAACTCCGCGTCGCACCCTGTTGACCGAGGCCCCGGCATCCATTGCAACCACCTCTCGTTCGGCTGCACGCAAGAACTTGCCCGTTCTTGAGATCGCTGACGAGCCGTGCATGGTGCTGCTTTCCACAACGGGTCGAGTGATCCGTGTGAGCATCGCCGAAGGTGAGACCGTGCTTGCGGCTCCCCGCCGTTCGAAGCACGATGCGATCCGATCTCGCGTGACCACGACTAGTCGCGCCGAAGTTGGCGCAATTACCACTCGCGGCCGACTCATCCGCTTCACCGCCGTGGATCTCCCGAGTGTGCCGTCGAGCTCTGTGCAGCTTGGTGCGGGCGCCAAAATCAACGAGTACTTGGCCATCGACGGCAAAGAAAAGGTGTTGGCGCTCGTCTCCCTCGACAGCGAACAGCCGATCGCTTTGGGAACACGACAGGGCACCGTGAAGCGCATTGCTCCCGGCGCGTGGCCCTCAAAGCCCGAGTTTGAGGTCATTGCGCTCAAGGGCGGCGACGAACTTATTGGCGCCGCACATAGCAGCGACGGCGACGAGCTCACTTTCATCACGTCTAACGCACAACTGCTTCACTTTGCTGCCTCATCAGTGCGCCCTCAAGGACTCACCGCCGGCGGAATGGCGGGAATTCGAGTGGATGCCGATGCCAGCGTGATTTTCTTCGACTCCGTTGACCCGGGCTCCGACGCTGTCGCGGTTACCGTTTCCGGTTCGAGCGCAACAATCGCCGGAACCGACCCCGGCCGCGCGAAGGTGAGCGAATTTGACCAGTTCCCGGCAAAGGGCCGAGGCACGGGCGGTGTGCGCGCACACTCGCTGCTTAAGGGTGAAGACGTGCTGACACTGGGATGGGTCGGAAGGGCTCCTGCCGCCGCTGTGGCGCCCGATGGCGTCGTGCGTCAGCTGCCAACCGAGCTGACCAAACGTGACGCCTCAGGAACGCCACTAGAGAGTGTGATCGGCTCGATCGGAACAACTCCCTAGCTGCGTCGCTAGATGTCGATGCGGTCGCGGTCGAGGCCCTGGCCTTGGATGATGAACTCCTTGCGCGGAGCAACCTCGTTGCCCATGAGCAGCTCGAAGACTGATCCAGCCTGTTCGGCATCCGAAATATTCACACGGCGTAGCACGCGGTTGTTGCGGTCCATGGTGGTGGTCGCCAGTTGGTCGGCGTCCATCTCCCCCAGACCCTTGTAGCGCTGGATCGGATCCTGATACCGCTTTCCCGACTTCTTGAGGCCAGCCAGAACTGCGTTGAGCTCTTTCTCGGAGTACGTGTAGATCGTCTCGTTGGGCTTCGATCCGGGGTTGATGACGACGACGCGGTGCAGCGGCGGAACCGCGGCGTAGACCCGACCATCCCGAATCATATCGGGCATGTAGCGGAAGAACAGTGTCAATAGCAGCGTGCGGATGTGGGCGCCGTCAACGTCTGCATCCGCCATGATGATGACTTTGCCGTAGCGAGCTGTCGAGAGATCAAAGCTGCGCCCAGAACCTCCACCAATCACCTGGATGATCGATGCGCATTCAGCGTTCGAGAGCATGTCGCTGATGGATGCCTTTTGAACGTTGAGAATTTTGCCTCGAATCGGCAGGAGAGCCTGATACTCGCTATCGCGGCCCAGTTTCGCCGTGCCGAGCGCTGAATCACCTTCCACGATGAAAAGCTCGCTGTTCGCGACATCGTTGGAGCGGCAGTCAACCAGTTTCGCCGGCAGACTCGAGCTCTCAAGCGCATTCTTGCGACGCTGTGTCTCTTTGTGCGCGCGGGCAGAAATGCGCGACTTCATCTCGGCAACAACCTTGTCGAGCACAAGCGAAGACTGTGCCTTGTCGTCACGCTTCGTTGACGAGAACTTCTCGGTGAGAGCTGCGGCAACGACCTTGGCGACGATTGCGCGAACTGCCGGCGTTCCTAAGACCTCCTTGGTCTGGCCCTCAAACTGCGGCTCGGGCAGGCGCACCGTGAGCACTACGGTGAGCCCAGCAAGCACGTCGTCTTTGTCGAGCTTGTCGTTGCCGAGCTTTAGGCGGCGCGCATTCTTTTCTGTCTCGGAGCGCAAGAACTTGAGCAAACTCTGCTCAAACCCCGCGAGATGGGTTCCGCCCTTGGGCGTCGCGATAATGTTGACAAAGCTCTTGACGACAGTCTCGTAGCCGGTACCCCAGCGCAGCGCGACATCGACAACGCAATCTCGAGAGACCTCGGTCGAAACCATGTGGCCGTTCTCCTGCAGTACCGGCACGCTCTCGGTGAATCCCCCAGAGCCGGTAAGCCGCCATGTGTCGGTAATCGGAGGGTCAACGGCGAGGTGTTCAACGAATTCAGAGATCCCGCCCTCAAACGCAAAACTCTCGCGACGTGGCTCATCGCCTCGCTCGTCAGCCACGTTCAGGGTGAGGTTAGGCACGAGGAAAGCAGTTTGACGCAGTCGATCGATCAGCCCATCGGACTGAAATGCTGCACCCTTGGTGAAAATTTGGCGGTCAGCCCAGTAACGAACGCGCGTTCCAGTTCGACCCTTGGGAACCTTGCCGACTACTCGCAGCTCACTGCCGGAAACGAAAGGCGTAAATGGCGCGTCCGGTGTTGGTGCGCCCGAATCCTCAAACGTTCCTGGCTCGCCGCGGTGAAACGACATCGCCCACGTCTTGCCATCACGGTCAACTTCAACGTCGAGTCGTTCAGACAGCGCGTTGACCACTGAAGCGCCCACGCCGTGGAGTCCACCGGAAGCCGCATACGACCCAGAACCGAACTTTCCCCCCGCGTGCAGCTTCGTGAAGACAACCTCAACGCCCGAGAGCCCCGTCTTGGGTTCGATATCGACGGGGATACCACGCGCCTGATCACGAACTTCAACACTCTCGTCGGCGTGCAGAATCACACTGATCTCTGAGCCGTGGCCGTCGAGTGCCTCGTCTACCGAGTTATCGATGATCTCCCAGAGGCAGTGCATAAGCCCGCGTGAGTCGGTAGAGCCGATGTACATACCGGGGCGCTTACGAACAGCTTCGAGCCCCTCAAGTACTGAGAGGTGACGGGCTGAATAGTCAGAGCTCGCCATGATGTACTCCTAGGGTTTGACGACGGAAGACCAGCGTTAAGACTACGTTCTTTGCACGACATTGCCGCTCATCAACACCCATCGCTCGGGGACATTGAGGCTGACCAATTCTGATACGCGCTGAGCGAAATGCCCGCGATATAGGAACAATCCGCAGGTGCTCATGCTTGTATGGGTGTACGGATTAACAACCGCTAGCAAGAAGGAGTAGGCCATGTCACACATTGCAACAGAAGACACCACAGTCGATGAGATGGACTACACCCTCACGGCGCTCGATCGCTGTGACAGTTGTGGCGCGCAGGCATACATTCGCGCGACCCTCGCCAGTGGCGATCTTCTCTTCTGCGCTCACCACGGAGCCAAGTTCAAGGAAAAGCTGTTTCCGACCGCTGTGAACTGGATCGATGAGTCGAGCCGTCTGACCGCTGGACGCACTGTTTAGTCTCGTCAGATAGTTTGCTCGTTGCCGGCACGAGTGTCGGTGTGACCTTCGTAGGAGAACTGTGAAGCGCATCCGACACTACGTGTCTCGTCTTAGGTCGCTGGATGTCAAGAACATGCTGGCGGTAGCGCGGGCCATCAGTGCGCGCGATCGCACACCCACGATTCTGATCCTGTTCGACATGGTGTGGTGCTCGCTTGTCTATCAAGCCGGCTACCTCGACTACGAAGAGTTCGAATTCACCGTGCTCAACCGCGCTGAGCGACGCACGTGGATTACGAGCGGAAACGCAAACTCCATCGTCGTCAAATACAACCAGCGCGACTTTCGCGAACGTTTCTACGACAAGCCAACATTCAACGCAACGTTCAACGAGTGGCTTGGTCGCGACTGGCTCGACCTGAGAACTGCCAGCGAGTCAGAGTTTGTGGAGTTCGTCGGCTCTCACGACCCCATCATGGTCAAGGTTGTCGACAGCATGAGTGGCGCCGGAATCGAAAAACATTCCGGCGAAGAACTCGCCGACGCGCAGGCTCTGTATCGCGAGCTCATGAGCAACCGCCAGTTTCTCGTAGAAGCATTCATCGAGCAGCATCCAGGCATGTCAGCCCTGTGCCCCACGAGTGTGAACTCGCTACGCATGATCACTTTCTTCGACGGCACCGACGTGCACGTTCTCGAGGCCGTGCTGCGAATGGGCAACGGCGCCGACGTCGACAATTACGGTCGAGGCGGCATGTATACGGTGCTCGATGAAAAGACCGGAATCGCTCCGTATGGCGCCTTCGACAAATACGCGAACACCTTTACCACTCACCCACAAACGGGAACACCTATCGTCGGCTTTCAGGTTCCCCTGTACGACGAGGTGCTGAGCACGCTCGACACCGTTTCCCGAATAATTCCGCAGATTCCCTACGTCGGGTGGGACATCGCAATCTCTACCACTGGGCCTGCCATCATCGAAGGCAACTACAACACCGGCGTATTTCAGATGAAGCCAAGCCTCACTGGAATCAAGACCGGGCTGCTGCCCAAGTTTCGCGAAGTCATCGACTTCTAGCAGCGATCGCGAGTCTGACTAAGCCTGTGCTACGCGACGGATGACGCCAAGAGGCGTGCTCTGGTGATCCTGGCCAAGAGGGTTGTCTTGGAGCACCTGCAGCACCAACGCGTTGGTGGATTTATCAGTCGACCCAAGAATGTTGCCGCCGAAGTCATTGATGTCGACTACAGCGACCGTGATCGAGCCGCCGAGTGCCTGAGCAATGTCGCTGGCGACGCCATTGGGACGTGCTGGGCCAAGAACCACATGGGAGTCGTACGGCGGGATGGTGTTCTTCGTTGGGCCATCAATCGCGCGCGCCTTAGGGCCAGCGATTCGGTAGAAATCCCCACTTCGGCCCACGGCCTTGGTAACGGCAGCCACAGCTGCCGCAAAAAGGATGCGTGGGGTGCCACACTCGCGCAGCGCCATTTCCATGGTCTCGGGCATGCCGAGACCAATACCGTGCGACGTCTTCGTGACGTACTTCGAGAGTGTTGTCGCTAGCTTGCGCGGGGTCACCTCAGAAATGGGATACGCACGGCCCTGTGTGATGCCGACGATCTTCTCGGTCACGAAAAGAATGTCGCCATCGCGCACGACATCCGTTGCGTACTCCGACACCACCTGAACGATGTCATCGTCGCGAATCACCAATCGAGTCTTGATGGGAAGTCGTTCGTAAACGACTCCATCGACCTCGACGGTAAGACTCTTTCCAGCGTTCGCTTCAGCACCCATTATTGGCCTATTCGAGGTAGTCGCGCAGTGACTGCGAGCGTGACGGGTGGCGCAGTTTGGCCATCGTCTTGGACTCAATCTGACGGATGCGTTCGCGAGTTACGCCGAACGTGTCACCAATCTGATCAAGTGTCTTGGGCATTCCATCGCCGAGTCCGAAGCGCATGCGAATTACTCCGGCTTCGCGCTCCGAGAGCGAGTCGAGCAGGCTCTCCAACTGCTTCTGCAGCATGGTGAATCCAACAGCATCCGCCGGCACGACGGCCTCGGTGTCCTCGATGAGGTCACCGAATTCGCTGTCGCCGTCTTCACCCAGTGGGGTGTGCAGCGAGATGGGCTCGCGGCCGTACTTCTGAACCTCGACGACTTTCTCAGGGGTCATATCCAGTTCGCGCGACAGCTCTTCTGGAGTGGGCTCGCGGCCCAAGTCCTGAAGCATCTGGCGTTGAACACGAGCAAGCTTGTTGATGACCTCAACCATGTGCACGGGAATACGAATCGTGCGAGCCTGGTCGGCCATGGCGCGAGTAATTGCCTGGCGGATCCACCACGTTGCGTAGGTGGAGAACTTGAAGCCCTTCGTGTAGTCGAATTTCTCGACGGCACGGATAAGGCCCAGGTTTCCCTCTTGGATCAGGTCGAGGAACTGCATGCCGCGACCGGTGTAGCGCTTGGCAAGCGAAACGACCAGTCGAAGGTTTGCCCCGAGCAAGTGGCTCTTGGCGCGCTGTCCATCTTTAGCTACCCACTGAAGTTCGCGACCGAGCGTTGAACGAACCTCGGCTGGAGCCATCTCCGCAAGCTTATCTTCGGCGAAAAGGCCTGCTTCGATGCGCATCGCAAGCTCAACTTCTTGAGCTGCATTGAGCAGCGCGACTTTACCGATCTGCTTCAGGTAGTCCTTGACGGGGTCAGCGGTAGCACCGGTGATCGCGGCCGAGTAAACGGGAACGTCGTCTTCATCGTCTACGAGCGACAGTACGAGCGCGCCAGTGGGCAGTGCTTCGTCTTTGCTCGTCGACTTTTCTTCTTCGTCGTCTTTCGACTCTTCGTTGCCGTCAGCCTCAACGACTTCAGCAGCGGCAGCTGCGGCTTTCCGAGACTTTGCCGGCGCTTTCGCCTTGGCGGGCGCCTTAGCCGCAGCAGGCTTCTTGACTGCCGCGGCCTTCGTTGCCGTTGCCGATTCGGCGGTCGACTTCGTCGTCGCTGCCTTCTTGGTCGCGGGCTTCTTGGTGGCTGCCTTCTTGGCGGTGTTCTCCGCGCCATCGGCTGCTGTGGTCGCCTCGTCTACCGCGTCGACGGCTTTCGTGCGTGCTGCTGCCTTAGCAGGAGCCTTCTTCGTTGCGGTTGCGGACTCCGCAGTCTTAGTTCGGGTCGCCATCTGAACACCTTTCCGAGGTTTTCGGGCAGTACTAAGACCCATGTCAAGTATCTGAACGTTCTGCGCACTGCACAACGGTTCTAGAACAAGAACGGGTCTTACTACTAGTATGCCACGCTTTTTTGGTGCCGAACACCAGACTTAGAGAGGCAGCCCCGGGTTGCTGTCGTCGTCGCCGGCACGTTTAATCGCAAGGAACTTTTGCAACTCGGCAGCAATCTCGTCTGCAGATGGCAGTTCGCCATCTTCATCCGTCAACGGCGACCGCATGGGATTCTCTTCCATGTAGTTGTCGTGACGCTCTTCAAGGGTGCCAACAAGTCGCGCAAGTTCTTGATTGCTTTCGACCTGGCTGTCGATCTTGGCCACAAACTCTCGGCCATCTTCACGAAGTCTGTCTGTAGGAAATATGAGCCCAGTCGCCGCGCTCACGCTTTCCAGCGCGGTAACGGCGGCGGTCGGCCATTCGGTGTCAGCGAGGTAGTGGGGAATGAGCAGAACAAAGCCGGCAGTTGGGTGCCCGAGCTCCTGCAGTCGGAACTCAATCAAGTGCATGGCATTGGCCGGCACTTGAGTGTGCGGCTTCCACACGGACAACGAGTCGATCAGTTCACTGCGATTTCCGCTTACTGTGACGCCAACACTTCTCGTGTGAGGGACAGGCATCGGGATCGCATGAACCCACGTCGTGGACTTCACATCGAACTTCTCGACGAGCCTGAGTACAGCGGCCGAAAAACGCTCCCACTGAAAGTCGGGCTCATAGCCGGTGAGGAGCAAGAAGGGCTGCCCCAACTCATCCTTTGCGAGATACAGCTCGAGCCTGGCTGGACGGTAATCGCTCAAGTGATCTTGATCAAAGTAAATCGTCGGGCGGCGGGCGCGATAGTCCAGAAGCGCATCGTTGTCGAATGATGCGACCACAGTGCGTTCGAGCGTATCGAGGAGATATTGGCTGAGTTGGCTAACCGCTCCACCCGCATCAGCGAACCCGGTAAGGCCAGCGACAAGCGGGAGACCGCGCGGCACCCCAGCGACATCTGTCGCGATGTCATACAGGCCGGCTGGATCTCGCATAATTCAACTCTAATCGCGTGCACGCCCGCATCCTGAGCGTTACGGCCCACAGCGTCATGCTGCTAGCGAACATGCAGGCGGATGCTGGATATCATGAGGGCATGACCGTTGCTACGTTGCATTTGTCCACCGCGCCCGCCTCCGAGATCGAAACCGAGGTACTTGTTATCGGGGTGGTGAAGACTGAATCTGGACCTCAATTGGTCGATACTTCGGCCGCTCTCGCGCCTTTTGCTGAGGCTCTGAGCCTCATCGGCGCCACTGGTGCACAAGACGAAGTTCACCGCATTCCAGCATCCGGTATCGCCGCACCTGCTGTTGCCTTTATCGGCCTCGGTGACCAGGCCCTCTCCCCCGAAATTTTGCGCTACGCAGCAGGGTCGGCAGCGCGCCAACTGCGCGGAGCAGCCCACATCGCGCTTGCCTTAGGAACCGATTCGGCTGACGACACACTCGCAGCGCTCGAAGGCGCAGCGATCGGCGCCTACTCCTATGACGCGTACCGCTCGAGCAAGCCTGAAGCATCCAAGAGCCTCGCCACGGCCATCACCGTCGTGAGCCCAATAAACGATGCAACGCTAATCGAACGAGCCACGATTATTGCTCACGCAACTCACGTGACTCGCGATCTCGTGAACGAAGCTCCTCGTGAGCTCTACCCCGCAACCTTTGCAGATCGCGCCAGTGAACTTTCTGCGCTCGACAATGTAGAGGTCGAAATTCTTGCAGAGAAAGAACTCGAAGAGGGCGGTTTTGGCGGCATCCTTGGTGTTGGGCAGGGCTCGAGCCGGGGCCCGCGTCTCGTCAAGCTCAGCTACAACCCCGCCGGCGCCACTAAACACCTTGCGCTGGTCGGCAAGGGAATCACCTTCGATTCGGGAGGGCTTTCGCTTAAACCAGGCCTCGGTATGATCGGCATGAAGTTCGACATGAGTGGCGCAGCTACCGTCATGGCCGTTGTCGAGGCTTGCGCAAAGCTCGGCACCAATGTGCGTCTCACGGCGTGGCTGTGCCTGGCTGAGAACATGCCATCCGGCACCGCAATACGTCCTAACGATGTGTTGACCATTCGCGGCGGTAAGACTGTCGAAGTGCTCAATACGGATGCTGAGGGTCGCCTCGTCATGGCGGATGGCCTTGTCGTTGCCAGCGAAGAGAACCCTGATGCCATTGTGGATATCGCCACGCTTACCGGTGCTGCCGTGGTTGCACTGGGAAACCGCTATGCCGGCGCGATGGGCGATAAGGAGCTCGTCAATCAGTTAGTCGCGGTTGCCGATAGGGTAGGTGAGCCATTTTGGCCGATGCCTATCAGCCCTGAACTGCGCCCCATGCTCGCGTCTGACGTTGCGGACATCGCGAACATCAAGGCGGGCAACTCCGCCGGTGGCATGTTGATTGCCGCTGCTTTCCTCAAGGACTTCGTCGGCAAGCGCGCTGACAGCACCGAGACCATCCCCTGGGCGCACATTGATATTGCCGGACCTTCCGATAACCGCGCTGGTGGCTGGGGTTATGTCGGCAAGGGCGCTACCGGAATCGGTGTGAGAACACTCATCGAACTGGCCGAGGAATTTTCTCGTCCGTAGTAAGGTTTTTTTATGCGGGTTCTTTCCGCACCATCCGGTCGCACCGTAAACAACTCTGCGGGCCAGCGATCAATTTCCTTACAAGAGGAGCTGCTGTATTGGCTGAGCACAATTTTGACCTTGTCGTTCTTGGTGGAGGAAGTGGTGGCTACGCAGCTGCGTTGCGCGCCTCCGAACTAGGCATGACCGTTGGCTTGATCGAGAAGAGCAAGCTCGGCGGCACCTGTCTGCACGTGGGTTGCATCCCCACCAAGGCGCTTCTTCACTCGGCAGAAGTTGCTGACGTCACCCGGGAAGCCGCCAAGTACGGCGTAAACACCACGCTTGAGGGCATTGATATTGCTGGCGTCACGAAGTACCGCCAGGACATCGTTGCCAGCAAGTACAAGGGCCTCCAGAGCCTCATCAAGATGCGCGGAATCACCGTCATCGAGGGTGAAGGCAAGCTGGTTGCGCCCAACACGGTTCAGGTTGGCGAAGACACCGTTGTCGGCAAGAACGTGGTTCTTGCTACGGGTTCGTACTCGCGATCGCTCCCCGGTCTCGAAATCGGTGGCCGCGTAATCACCTCCGAGCAGGCTCTTGAGCTCGACTTCGTGCCCAAGAAGGTTGCCGTTCTCGGCGGCGGCGTAATCGGTGTCGAGTTCTCCAGTGTCTGGAAGAGCTGGGGCGCCGACGTGACGATCATCGAGGGTCTCCCCAACCTTGTTCCGAACGAAGACGAATCGGTAAGCAAGCAGTTCGAGCGCGCTTTCCGCCGTCGTGGCATCAACTTCCACACCGGCGTGCGATTCAAGAGCGTTGAACAGAACGACGAGGGAGTGGTTGTCACTCTCGAGAACGGCGAGATCGTTGAGGCAGAGCTTCTTCTCGTTGCTGTCGGTCGTGGCCCGTCAACTGCGGGTCTCGGATTCGAGGAAGTCGGCATCGAAATGGATCGCGGCTTCGTCTTGACCAACGATCGACTCGCAACAAACGTTGCCGGCGTATTCGCGGTTGGCGACATTGTCCCCGGCCTCCAACTCGCACACCGCGGGTTCCAGCAGGGAATCTTCGTTGTCGAAGAGATCGCCGGCCTCAAGCCGATCGTGATTGACGACCTCAACATCCCCAAGGTCACCTACAGCGACCCTGAGGTTGCATCCATTGGTCTGACCGAAGCCAAGGCAGTCGAACTGCACGGTGCCGACAACGTCAAGGCCTACGACTACAACTTGGGCGGAAACGGCAAGAGCGCCATCATCGGCACGACCGGATCTATCAAGGTCGTTCGCATCGTTGATGGCCCCGTCGTTGGCGTACACATGATTGGCGCGCGCGTAGGCGAACTAATTGGTGAAGCACAGCTCATCGTCAACTGGGAAGCACATCCAGAAGACATCACACCGCTGCTACACGCACACCCCACTCAAAACGAGGCCCTCGGCGAGGCATTCCTCGCTCTGGCAGGCAAGCCGCTTCACGCGGTATAGGCTCCGCCTCAATCACGGAACTAAGCTATTGACTACAAGCATCACAAAGGAGCAGTACTGATGAGCGAATCCGTTAACCTTCCGGCACTCGGCGAGAGTGTCACCGAGGGCACGGTGACCCGCTGGCTTAAGCAAGTCGGCGAGAGCGTAGAGGTTGACGAGCCCCTGCTCGAAGTCTCGACCGACAAGGTAGACACGGAGATTCCTTCTCCCGTTGCCGGAGTCATCGAAGAGATTTTGGTTGCCGAAGACGAGACAGTTGAAGTAGGCACCGCGCTGGTTCGAATCGGTGACGGTTCGGGTGGCTCAGACGCTGCTCCCGCCGCCACGACTGAGCGTGCCGCCGCCACCGAAGCCGAAACTGAGGCCGCTGCACCAACGGCTGAGGCAGCACCTGCTGCCGAAGCTGCGCCCGCTACCGAAGAACCCGCCGAAGCCCCAGCAGAAGAGGCTGCTCCTGCCGCTGCCGAGCCTGCTGCCCCTGTTGCGGTGGCTCCATCAGCTGAAGCTCCAGCTCCTGAGGAAGCTCAGGCAGAGGCCGCACCAACTGAACAAGCTCCAGCTGCCGATGCCCCCGCTGCTGAGGCCGCGCCCGCTGAAGAGGCCCCCGCTGCGCCTGCTGCAGAAGAAGCTTCGGAGACCAGCGATGAATCTGACAATGACGATTCAGATGCTGACGACTCGCAGGCCGGATACCTCACTCCTCTCGTTCGCAAGCTTGCCAACGAGCGTGGTGTCGACCTGAGCACCATCACCGGTACCGGTGTTGGTGGTCGGATTCGCAAGCAGGATGTGCTTGACGCTAGTGAAAAGGCGTCACGCGCTGAAACGCCCACTGCTACTCCAACCGCAGCCGTCGCTCGCGAGGTCTCACCGCTTCGTGGCACGACAGTGCCGATGTCTCGACTGCGCAAGGTCATCGCCGAGCGTGCCGTTATCTCGATGCAGTCTTCTGCACAGCTCACCTCGGTGGTCGAAGTCGATGTCACGGCTGTTGCCAACTTCCGCAATTCTGTCAAAGACAAGTTCCACGAGAAGACAGGAACGAAACTCTCGTTCCTGCCATTCTTCGCACTTGCTGCGGCCGAAGCACTCACGTCGAACCCGATTATCAACGCGACAATCGAAGACAATTCGATCGTGTACCCGGCGCAGGAGAACATCAGCATTGCTGTTGACACCGAGCGTGGACTTCTCACGCCAGTCATCCGCGATGCCGCATCGCTTGACCTCGCGGGACTCGCTGGAGAGATTGCCGATCTCGCACAGCGCACTCGCGATAACAAGCTCACGCCGGACGAGCTTTCGGGCGGAACGTTCACGCTGACCAACACTGGTTCGCGCGGCGCCCTGTTCGACACTCCGATTGTGTTCCTCCCCCAGTCAGCGATCTTGGGCACGGGAATCGTCACTAAGAAGCCCGTTGTTATTAGCGACGCCAATGGTGACTCGATCGGCATCCGTTCAATGGTGTACTTGGCGCTCAGCTACGACCACCGGATCGTGGACGGCGCTGATGCAGCTCGCTTCCTCGTCGATATGAAGAACCGCCTCGAAGGCGGCGACTTCGCTGACAAACTCGGCATCTAGCTCAATCCGAATCACTCAGGCAGCGTGTAGCTCCTGATTCGCCAACCGGTCTCGCCCTTCACCAGAAGGACCGAGGCCGGTTGGCTTGTTTTTCCATCCACGAATTCAAAGAGCACACTGTCTCCGAGCTGTTGTGTCTTCACACTGGTTTCTGGATCGAACAAGGAGGCGGTTGGCATCTCGCCGCCGCCAAGCACAGCCTCGACTAGTGCGACATCGTTGACATACGCGGGTGCTCCAAGGGAAGATACCGACTCGAGGCAGACCACGGAGAGATCCCGAAGGCACGCGGATCGCGCCGCTAGCAGCAGGGGTAGCGCATGCTCTGCGTCAGCAGGGAGTCCATCGATCGAGTCCGTTGCGCCCGGCGTTTCTGGGACTAACTCCTCAGCGAATCCCGTCACCTCGTTTGCCTGTGCGGTTGAGTCTCCACTATCCGCGGCCTCAATGGTAACGATCGCGCCCGCTGAAATCACACAGACTAACCCGATGGCGGCGAGCACCCAGGTGCGCACCCGCACTGGGCGGCACCACGCACCGAGTGCACTGAGGCCACTAGCGCAACGTTGCTGTAAGTGCTGCACTGCCTCAGCAACATGCCCATCCAGCCCCAAAGGTAGAGCAAGTACAGAGCGCGCCTCACTCAGCGCTGGCACCCCGTGGGCACGGTCAATCGAGGCGACCAAGCGCACCGCGCTCGACGCCTCGGTAGCCGCATCCGTGGCATCTGCAGCAAGCCGA
This sequence comes from Rhodoglobus galactosidasius, assembly GCF_054957775.1. Lineage (NCBI taxonomy): Bacteria > Bacillati > Actinomycetota > Actinomycetes > Micrococcales > Microbacteriaceae > Rhodoglobus > Rhodoglobus galactosidasius. The sequence continues at coordinate 36,550 of NZ_JBQIAV010000005.1, forward strand.
AGCGGCTCTGGCGCTCCTATGCAAAACAACCGCTGCTCAAGTTGCTGATCCCAGTCGGGTACGCCAGTGTTTGCGTCATCGTTAAGCCAATCATTGAGCTCGCGCACCGAACGCGACGCCTCCCTGTCAGCACCTATTGCAGCAAGCACACTGCCCGCGAGCGTTGCTAACTGGCGCCGATCTTCTCTGAATGCCTCATCGAGTTGCAGCTCGACGGGAGTTGGACTCGTAGTAGTCAACTGCGCAAAGCCAAACTCGCTGAAGAACGGACACCCAGAATCATCGAACTGCACGGCATCCGCGGTCACAGCTCCGATTGCAACCCCTGACCGGTGGGCACGGCTGAGCGCAGCAACCAGTGGCGCAATGACCGTGATCGCTTCACCGGGCCGCAGCGAACGTCGATCGCGCAATAGCCGCCGCAGCGTGCCCGCCCCGATCCAGCGCACGACAAGAACGGGTGCGTCATCAGCGGAGGCAGCGAGATCATCAATAGCAAGGATGTGGGCACCACTCGCCCGTGACAGGCACTCGACCTCCGTTAGTATTTGTGCGGTTGTCGTGCCGATGTGGAACCGCTTGAGGGCTCGGATTACGGGTGGCGGTTCAACGATCGACTGCACTGATGCCGACCGCTGAAGCGCAGAAGCTCGCTGATCGGGGTATCTCGTGTGCACAAGAATCACTCTCGCGCGGGCAGTTTCGGCGAGGGCACGAATGGTCCTATACCCAGTCACGGCGTCATCAGTCACAGCCCAATCCTCGGCGGACTGCCCGAACCTCATTGAAGTGACTAGCGAGCTGTGGAGAACTACCCAACTCATCGTGCAGTGAAGGTGAGGTGAGGCCGACACGCTGTCAACAGCGTCACGATTTGGGTAACAGCTCAAATCAGGAATTCAGCATCGCGTTGTAGGCCGTATCCTAGAAGCATGGCACGCAGAGAAAAGACGACGAAGGCTCCGAAAGAACCAGGCCGCATCAAGCAGATGTACCAAGTCTTCCAGATGACGAGGCGGTACGACAACCTCGCGATTTGGTACTTCTTGCTCGCATTTTTGCTCCCGACTCTTGTCGGACTCGCACTTGCATTCCTGATTTCCGCGGGAAACGTCTTGGGCTTTGTGCTCTACATCGTTGCGGGTGTCATGGCCGGTCTCCTCGCGTTCCTCATAGTTCTTGGTCGTCGCGCAGAACGGGCTGCCTACTCGCAGATCGCAGGAGAGCCCGGTGCAGTTGGTGCCGTCTTGAAGAGCTCGCTGCGTCGTGGTTGGACTGCGAGCGAAATGCCTGTCGCAATCAGCCCGAAGACCCAGGACGCCGTCTACCGTGCTGTAGGCAAGGGCGGAATCGCGCTGATTGGCGAAGGCCCACGTAGCCGCACTCAAAAGATGCTCGAAGACGAACGCCGCAAGCTGGTTCGCTTCTTGCCCAACGTTCCGGTGCATTTCATCTACGTCGGCCCTGACGCAGATTCGGTAGCGCTGCACAAGCTCGCGCCCACCCTCGGTCGCCTCAAGAATGTTCTCCGCAAGCCAGAAATTCTTGCAATTACTAACCGCCTAACCTCGCTCGACAAGAACGGGCTCCCCATTCCTAAGGGAATTGACCCGATGAAGGCACGCGCGCAGCGTTCACAACGCGCCTAGCCTGTGCGGGCGTGTGCCTAGGGCCCGTGTCTCTCAGGCGCACGTTACTAGCGACGAACGAGCAGTGTGCCTGCGAGTCGATCGTGCATGCCCCGCTGATCGGCATCCCAGATCACTGCAGGGATGACGATCGCCATGAGGAGTGTTCGCACGATTGGCCGCCACAGACCTAGGTAGCCTCCGGCGAGTGGAACAACCCGCAGGCCCATGATGAGATGACCAAAGCTGCCGTTTGCGGTGATGAGTAATACAATCTGAGCGGTGACAAACACGCCTAGGGTTGCCAGAGCATCGTAGTTGAAGAACGCGATCGAAACCACAACAGCAAAACCCCAGTCGACCGCCAGTGCGGCAAGACGACGACCAAGCCTCGCTATAGAACGTGGGCCGTCAGCCGGAAGTCCGATGTGCTTGCCCGGCCACTGATCGTTTGAGTTTTGCTGCTGATTCACCGCCTCAGCCTAACCAATTTCACGCATGTAACATGCCCGAAACATTTCGGTGATGCTTGCGAAACTCGGGTTCTGTACCCTAAGAGGTGGTTGTAACGACAGCCGATCGCCAATGAACCCCTTGGAGTTCCACTCAATGTCTCATCCGAAGTTTTCCAATTCGTCTGAGGTTCTTGCATTTATCAAGGACACAGACGTGAAGTTTCTCGACATCCGGTTTACTGATCTGCCCGGAATCCAGCAGCACTTCAACATTCCTGCTGCCACCGTCGACGAGGACTTCTTCTCCGTAGGCCAGCTCTTTGATGGTTCATCGATCCGCGGTTTCCAGTCGATCCACGAGTCTGACCTCCAGCTAATCCCCGACGTCACCACTGCATACGTCGACCCCTTCCGTGTCGAGCGCACGCTCATCATCATTTTCGACATCTACAACCCCCGCAACGGCGAAATCTACCCTCGCGACCCGCGTCAGGTCGCCAAGAAGGCCGAGAAGTACCTGACCTCGACCGGAATCGCGGACACTGCCTTCTTCGCCTCCGAAGCAGAGTTCTACATCTTCGATGACGTTCGCTACGAAGTGAGCGCCAACAAGAGCTTCTACGAAGTCGACTCCAGCGAAGGTGCTTGGAACAGCGGCCGCACAGAAGAAGGCGGAAACCTCGCCAACAAGACTCCATTCAAGGGCGGCTATTTCCCCGTCTCCCCCGTTGACCAGCACGCTGACCTGCGCGACGACATCGTCGTGAAGCTCATCGATGTCGGACTCGACGTCGAGCGCAGCCACCATGAGGTCGGCACCGCAGGACAAGGTGAGATCAACTACAAGTTCGATACCCTCGTGCACGCCGGTGATGACATCCTGAAGTTCAAGTACATCGTCAAGAACACGGCGAACGAGTGGGGCAAGACCGCAACGTTCATGCCGAAGCCGCTGTTCGGTGACAATGGTTCTGGAATGCACACCCACCAGTCGCTCTGGAACGACGGCACGCCGTTGTTCTACGACGAGAAAGGCTACGGCGGACTCAGCGACACCGCTCGCTGGTACATCGGTGGACTGCTCAAGCACGCACCAGCTGTGCTCGCATTTACCAACCCGACCGTGAACTCATACCGTCGCCTGATCCCCGGATTCGAAGCTCCCGTGAACCTCGTGTACTCGGCGGGAAACCGTTCGGCTTCCATTCGTATCCCGATCACTGGAACGAACCCTAAGGCAAAGCGCATCGAGTTCCGCGCACCCGATGCATCTGGTAACCCTTACCTCGCGTTCGCGGCGCAACTCATGGCTGGCCTCGACGGCATCAAGAACAAGATTGAGCCGCACGAGCCCGTTGACAAGGACCTCTACGAGTTGCCGCCCGAGGAAGCACGCCTGATCCCTCAAGTTCCTGCTTCGCTCGAAGAAGCGCTCGTGGCGCTCGAGGCTGACTTCGACTTCCTGATGGAAGGCAACGTCTTCACGAAGGATCTCATCGAGACCTGGATCGACTACAAGCGAACGAACGAACTGCTTCCATTCGCACAGCGCCCGCACCCGTACGAGTACGAACTGTACTTCGGCGTCTAAGCGCTAACACAGCACAACTGTGGGCCGCACCCTTCGGGGTGCGGCCCACAGTGCGTTAAGCGATAGTGCTGAGAACGCACGCGGTCGCGCTAACGACACGACGGCCCCTAAGGCAGCGCGGTGGCTAGGAGCGCACGGCGTTGACGACGCCATAGAAGCGTCGCTCAAACACACGTCGTGAACGGCGCGTGGCGCGAAGGTAGTCTTCTTCGAGCTTGGTCGCCGACCCTGGCGGGTACTCCAGCATCCGAGCTATACCTTCAAGCTGCAGTCGATCGTTCGGAAGAACGTCTGCAGCCTTAGAAGTCCACAGTGTGATCGCGGAACGAGCACGCGACGCCAATATCCACGCTTCGCGCAAGCGAGCAGCGTCGGATGCAATGACAAGTTTCTCTGCCACAGCCGCATCAAGCGCATCCAAGGTCGACGTCGTGCGTAGCCCCTCAACTCGAGCGCCATGCTGCAACTGCAACAACTGCACAAACCACTCCACGTCACTAAGCGAACCACGACCTAGTTTGAGGTGACGAGAAGGATCTGCGGCCTGTGGGAGTCGCTCGGACTCCACCCTGGCTTTGATCCTTTTGACCTCGCGCACATCTTGCGGTGAAATCGCTTGCGGATAGCGCACACGACTAGCCAGAGCCTCGAAGTCGCTCAGAAGCGCCTGGTCGCCCGCTACGCCACGCGCACGCAAAAGCGCCTGTGCTTCCCACGTGAGCGACCAACGCTTGTAGTAGGCATCGTAGGACTCCAAAGAACGGACAATGGCGCCGTTCTTACCCTCCGGACGCAGATCAAGATCAAGGTCCAACGGCAGCTTCATATCCTCGGTAATGCGCTTGAGGCCCCTAGCGAGAGCTTCGGCGCGCTTCGCCGCATCTTCACTTGCGGCATCCGTCGCACGATAGACATACATAACGTCGGTGTCTGAGCCGAAGCCGGACTCCGCTCCGCCGTAACGCCCCATAGCGATAATGCCGAATTCGATGCCATCCGGATCGGGCCGAAGCACCGCTAGAGCGCCCCCAAGAATAGTGGTCGTCACATCGCTGAGCCCGCGACCCAACTCTTGGATCGTAGTGACGCCGAGGATTGACCCCAGAGCAAGACGAAGCACTTCGCGACGTCGTGCAGTGCGCAGCGCAACCGCTGCCGCATTCTCGTCTCCACGGTGACGAGAGACAATCGCGCGAGACTCTTCGCGCAGAACCTCAATCGACCGTGGGCGAAGCTCTTTCTCATGTTCTAGCCATGCGGCGGCTTCGGGAATCCGCTCAAAAAGTGAACCAACATATTTGGATGCCGACAGAACATGAGTCAACCGCTCTGCTGCCCCAGAGGAGTCGCGCAGCATCCTCAAGAACCAGTACGCCTCCCCCAGCGCTTCACTGAGGCGCCGGAAGGCCAGTAGTCCATAGTCAGGGTCTGCCCCATCGGCAAACCACTGCAGCATGACAGGCAAGAGTGTTTTCTGCACAGTCGCACGACGTGTGAGGCCGCCCGTCAGCGCAGCGATGTGGCCCAATGCGCCCTTGGGATCAAGGAATCCGATGGCTGCAAGACGTGCAGCAGCCTGGTCACTCGACAGGGCGATCCCCTCTTCAGGAAGCGCAGCAACCGCCGAAAGCAATGGGCGATAGAACAGGCGCTCGTGCAAACGACGAACAGCGATCTTGGTGCGCTGCCACTGTTCCGTCAGGTCGCTCGCGCTCTTGGCAATTCCGGTTGATCGCGCGAGCACACGAAGGTCATCAGGATCTCGTGGCATCAAGTGAGTTCTCCGCAAGCGCGACAACTGGATGCGATGCTCAAGTAGGCGCAAGAAGCGGTAGTCGCGCGCGAACTCCCCCGCCTCGGTGCGCCCAATGTAGCCGTGCTCCGCTAGTGCGATCAGTGCCCGCAAGCTCGAGGTCTGCCGCACTTCTTCGTCGCTTTGCCCGTGCACGAGTTGCAGCAATTGCACCGTAAATTCGATATCGCGCAGCCCGCCCGGGCCCAGTTTGAGTTGCACATCGCGTTCTTCCGGAGGGATGTTCTCGGTAACGCGCTCACGCATCCGTTGAACTGACGCGACAAAGTTTTCACGGGATGCGCTCGACCAGACCATCGGCGCGACGCCAGCAACATAACGTGCGCCCAAGTCCTGATCTCCCGCGATCGGCCGCGCTTTGAGGAGTGCCTGAAACTCCCAACTGTCGGCCCAGCGCTCGTAGTACGCAAGGTGCGATTCCAACGTACGAACCAGTGCACCGTCTTTGCCCTCGGGGCGAAGGTTTGCGTCGACTTCCCACAATCCGGGCTCCAGCGTGAGGTCGTTGATGCCGCGCATGGTCTGAACGGCAAGGCTCGTTGCGATATTAACCGCGTGGTCGGCCTCAATACCATCCGGCTCGGTGACAAAAATGACATCGACATCCGATACATAGTTCAGTTCGCGCGCGCCGGCCTTGCCCATTCCAATGATAGCGACTCGGGTGCCTGCGATGTCTGACTCGGGAAAGTTGACTGTACGCCGCGCGATGTTCAATGACTCCTCGAGCGCGGCACCAGCGAGGTCTGCCAGTGCCATCGCAACGCGGTCTACTGCGCCAAGCGGATCCGCCTGTGCGAGATCCCAGCCGGTGAGCTTGGCAAGTTCTCGCCTGTAGCGGACGCGCAAAGCCACCCACGCATCCTCGCTGGCAAGTCCTACGGTTGCCTCAGCCAGCACGGCCACGTACTCCTCAGGCGTCGACGGACCCGCGATTGGCGCACACAAAGCATCCAATTCTTGAGGATGCCGCACGAAGTAATCGCCCAAGCCCGAGGACGCACCCAAAATTCGCACGAGCCGCACAGCCGCATCGTCATTCTCGAGAATGGGTTGAAGCTTTTCTGGCGCGGACTCCGATAGCGTCAGAAGCAGCCGCAACGCTTGGTCGGGGTCTGCCGCTCGCGCGAAGAGGCGCAGAACTTCAGGACGATCGAGGGCGACGAGTCGCTCGCGCGCTTCGCTCAGCTCCAAAAAGCCGAGCTTGGCAAGTTCGGTCAGAGTATACGGAGACCTAGACATGAGGAAACAACAACCTCTAGAGAATCTCTAGGTTGCTCTCCAGCTCATATGGAGTGACCTGCGCGCCGTATGCCTTCCATTCGCGACGCTTGTTAAGCAGAACGAAGTTGAAAACCTGCTCGCCCAGCGTTTCAGCAACGAGTTCCGAACTTTCCATAATACTGAGAGCGTCGTTAAGATTCGACGGCAACTGCTCGTAGCCGAGCGCGCGGCGCTCGTGCTCGGAGAGTTCCCCAACAGCATCTTCTGCCTCGAGGGGCAGTTCATAGCCTTCCTCAATGCCCTTAAGCCCTGCGGCGAGCAAAAGTGAGTATGCCAGGTAGGGGTTCGCCGCTGAATCGAGCGCCCGGTATTCGATGCGTGCGCTTTGGCCCTTGCCGGGCTTGTACAGAGGAACCCGCACGAGAGCCGAACGGTTGTTGTGGCCCCATGTGACGAAACTAGGCGCTTCGTCGCCGCCCCAGAGTCGCTTGTAGGAGTTCACGAACTGGTTGGTAACTGCCGTGATTTCAGGGGCGTGTTTGAGAATTCCTGCCATGAACTGGCGACCAACGTTGGAGAGCTGGTAGTGACCGCTTGCGTCGTAGAACGCATTCTGGTCACCTTCGAAAAGCGACATGTGGGTGTGCATTCCCGAACCCGGCTGTCCAGACATCGGCTTCGGCATAAAGGTTGCGTAGACCCCCTGCTCGATTGCGACCTCTTTGATCACGGTGCGGAACGTCATGATGTTGTCGGCCGTGGTCAATGCGTCGGCGTAACGCAGGTCAATTTCGTTCTGGCCTGGGCCTGACTCGTGGTGGCTGAACTCCACCGAAATTCCGAGATCTTCGAGCATTCGCACCGAACGGCGACGGAAGTCGTGCGCTGTGCCTCCGGGAACGTTGTCGAAGAACCCTGCGGAGTCAACGGGCTGAGGGCTGCCATTCTTGAGCTTGCTCGACTTGAGGAGGTAGAACTCGATTTCGGGGTGCGTGTAAAAGGTGAAGCCGCGGTCGGCGGCCTTCGCCAGCGTGCGCTTGAGCACGTTGCGAGGGTCGGATGATGCTGGCTGTCCGTCTGGAGTCGTGATGTCACAGAACATGCGCGCGGTAGGGTCTATTTCTCCCCGCCACGGCAGGATCTGGAAAGTTGTGGGGTCAGGATGCGCGAGCATGTCTGCCTCGTAGGCGCGGGTAAACCCTTCGATGGCTGAGCCGTCAAAGCCTAGGCCCTCAGCAAACGCACCTTCGATTTCGGCTGGAGCAACAGCAACGCTCTTGAGGGTTCCTACGACATCGGTAAACCAGAGTCGAACGAACTTAATTCCACGTTCTTCGATCGTACGAAGAACGAAGTCGCGCTGCTTGTCCATTGACATTGAGTCCCTCGATCCGTGCCGTGTCGCGAATGCGCGACGTCGATTGTGCCTTACTTAGGCTACTTGCTCTGAAGCGGCAATGCAGCGCACGCGCCGTCGCGCCCCACCAATCACTGGCCATAGCCGGTGTCGTTAGACTTGCGACTATGACTGACCCTGCCGCAGCTGCCGCGCAAGCAAATCTTAAACGTGTCCGCACCCGCCATTTTCAGACTGCCAAAGAGAATGGGATCAAAATCGTTGGACTCACTAGTTATGACCAGCTAACTGCTGGCATCTTTGACGAGTCAGGCATCGACTTTCTGCTTGTCGGTGACTCCGCCGGAAACAACGTTTATGGCTACGAAACGACGTTGCCCGTCAGCATCGATGACCTCATCCCCTTGACTCGCGCTGTAGCCGGTGCCGTCACTCGCGCATTCGTCGTGGCTGATCTTCCCTTCGGTTCGTACGAAACTAGCCCAGACGAGGCCCTCCACACAGCATTCCGGTTCATGAAAGAGACTGGCGCTCACGCTGTGAAGCTTGAGGGTGGCGTTCGCAGTTCTGAACAGATCCGACGAATCGTGGATGCCGGAATCCCACTGATGGCCCACATCGGTTTCACGCCGCAAAGTGAGCACGGCTTGGGCGGCCACGTGATCCAGGGTCGTGGCGACGACATCGAGCAGCTACTTGCCGACGCGCATGCGGTCGAAGACGCTGGCGCGTTCGCGGTCGTACTCGAGATGGTTCCAGCGGATGCGGCAGCCAAGGTAACCGAAGCGCTGCGGATTCCGACAATCGGTGTCGGTGCCGGCCCTCACGTCGATGGCCAACTGTTGGTCTGGACAGACTGGGCCGGACTCACCAAGGGACGGATCCCCAAGTTCGTCAAACAGTACGCAGACCTTCGGTCAACTTTGGCGGGCGCCGTCACCGAGTATCGCGCCGAAGTGGAAGCTGGCACGTACCCGACGGCGGAGCACTCCTACTAGGAACACAGTGCGCACAAACTAGCTAGTTTTTTCTTCGTCTGCTTCATCATTGGCCCACTTGCGAGCTCGCTCAGCAATAATTTGTGGCGCCTGCTCGGCCAGCTCACGAGTATCGAATGGACCATCACGATCTACCCCGAGCGACTGCGGGCCTTCTTCGACTTCATTGGTCTTATGGTTGTACCACCATTGCGTCATGGTTCGTCCCTTCGTCGACTGCAAGGCTACGCCGGTAGACTGGTGAGATGCCTCGGAATAATTTTGGTCACCTCGTTCCGGGCGTAATCCCACCCGCTCTGGCGGTTCCGTCAGGAATCACGCGGCCGGAGTATGTCGGCAAAACCGCCCCACGGCCGTTTACCGGTTCTGACATCTATAGCGCTGAGGCTGTCGACCGCATCCGTGAGTCTGGAAAGATCGCGGCCGGTGCAGTCGACGCCGTTGGGGCCGCAATCGCACCGGGTGTGACGACCGCACAGCTCGACCACATTGCCCACGAGTACATGATCTCCCGCGGGGCTTACCCGTCAACCTTGGGTTACCGAGGCTTCCCCAAGTCGTGCTGCACAAGCATCAACGAGGTGATCTGTCACGGAATTCCTGACGACACCGTGCTCGAAGATGGCGACATCATCAACATCGATATCACCGCCTACAAAAACGGCATGCATGGCGACCTCAACAAAACCTTTCTCGTCGGCACCGTGTCAGAAGATGCGCGCAACCTCGTGGAACGCACGCAAGAGGCGCTCAATCGTGGCATCAAGGCTGTCGCTCCAGGCCGCCAGGTCAACGTGATCGGTCGCGCCATCGAATCTTATGCAAAGCGTTTCGGTTATGGCGTTGTGCGGGACTTCACCGGTCACGGAGTGGGCGAAGCCTTTCATTCTGGCCTCATCATTCCCCACTACGACTCGGCCCCCCAGTTCAATGACGTTATCGAGGTCGGCATGGTCTTCACGATCGAACCGATGCTCACCCTGGGAACTCACGATTGGGATCAGTGGGCAGATGACTGGACTGTCACAACCCGCGACAAGAGTCTGACCGCGCAATTCGAACACACCATGGTTGTCACCGAACGCGGCACCGAAATTCTGACGCTTCCCTAACCACGCGAAAGAGGCACAGTATGACCCACGCTCTAGGAATCGACATCGGCGGCACCGGAATCAAGGGTGCCGTTGTTGATACAGCCACCGGCGAATTGGTGAGCGAACGCAAGAAGATCGCCACGCCCAAGTCTGGCAAACCCGATGCTATCGTCGACGTTGTCGTCGAGCTCATCGCCCAACTTGGCGGGATTTCGCCCACCATGCCGATTGGCGTGTGCTTCCCCGCGATTGTGCGCAACGGTAAGACCATGTCAGCTGCAAACATTTCCGACGAGTGGATCGGGCTTGAGGCCGAGCAACTCTTCGAGAGTGCCCTTGGCCGCGACATCCACTTTGTGAATGATGCAGATGCCGCTGGCGTAGCCGAGGTTCGTTACGGTGCCGCAAAAGACGTGCCTGGTTTGGTTTTGCTCACCACGCTCGGCACGGGCATCGGAAGTGCGTTGATCTACAACGGAACGCTCGTGCCCAACTCAGAGCTCGGGCATCTGCAGATCGGCGGCCGTGACGCCGAAAAGGGTGCGTCTTACGCGGCAAAAGAGCGCCGCCGACTCAGCTGGGCTGCGTGGGCTAAGCGCCTTCAGCGCTACTACTCTCACCTCGAGTTGCTCTTCTCCCCCGACCTTATCCTTGTTGGTGGTGGTGTTTCTAAGAGCCATGAGAAGTTTTTGCCGCTGCTGAAGCTGAACACCCCCATCATTCCCGCTGAGCTACGCAACAACGCCGGCATCCTCGGGGCTGCCGCCCTCGCTGTGAAGGAATAGTTCATGAGTCTGCACCCGAATGAGCCGCACTCCGGTGATCTTGCCGGTCGGCTCAACTGGCTTCGCGCCGGGGTTCTCGGCGCGAACGATGGAATCGTGTCGGTTGCGGCGATCGTCGTCGGTGTCGCTGGTGCGACAACTGCCATCGCTCCTATCCTCACCGCCGGAATCGCGGGACTCGTCGGTGGCGCAATCTCTATGGCGTTGGGCGAATACGTCTCCGTGAGCAGCCAAAGTGACAGCCAGCGCGCGCTCATCGAGAAAGAGCGCCGCGAGCTTGCCGAGATGCCGGAAGAAGAACTCGCAGAGCTGACGGCAATTTATGAATCAAAGGGCATCAGCCTTGCAACCGCCAAGCAAGTTGCCGAAGAACTCACCGAACACGACGCATTGGCTGCACATCTCGAAGCCGAGCTAGGGATCACCGAGCACGACGTCGTGAGCCCGTGGCAAGCCGCCGGAGCATCGGCGCTAGCCTTTACGGTCGGCGGAATTCTCCCGCTGGCCGCCATCCTCCTCGCACCCGAACCCGTTCGCGTGCTTGCAACATTTGTCGCCGTGCTAACCGCGCTCATCATTACTGGCACCCTTTCGGCGCGAGTTGGCGGCAACAGGTGGGTACGTCCAACACTTCGAATCGTCATTGGCGGGGCAATTGCCCTGGCCACGACATTCCTGATTGGAACGTTGCTGGGCAACAGCGGAGTGGTCTAGCCCGACTCATTTGGCACGAGTGGTGGAGCGAGGGAATGGGCCGGCTAGTACGCCGGGTTCTGTTCACACGAGGCCGAAACCACGTGCTGGACGGTCATCTATCTACGATGTACGTTGCCGCACACCTCTAGCGATCTACCCGAAGACTTGGCGAGCAGCCTTAGCGTCTTCTGTCTGATCTTGCTCCGGACGAGGTTTACCTAGCCGGCCGAGTCACCCCAGCCGCTGGTGGTCTCTTACACCACCGTTTCACCCTTACCCCGGATCGAAATCCGTGGCGGTCTGCTTTCTGTTGCACTGTTCTCGCGGGTTACCCCGGGTGGGTATTACCCACCATCCTGCTCTGCGGAGCCCGGACGTTCCTCGGTACCCTTTCGGATAACGCGACCGTCTTGCCGACCCATTCAGCTGCCAAGCTTATCGTTCGCGCCGCTCGCAGCGCACCAGAGTGCGACGTAGGGCTTAGAGGCCCGACTGATCGGTGCGCACCAGAATTGCTTCGCTGCTTGCACACATGATGACGGCATCCGGTGCTGCTGCCCGAATCTCCTGCATCTCGTTCTCGAGAAGCTTGACTCCGGATGCCTGCGAGACGCCGCCACGCAGGAGCGATGCGCCGGTGCCGTAGCGTGAACGCTGGCGTTCGTAGAGGGCAAGCAGGTCTTCAGGGAGCGTGTTCTGGAGTGCGGCACGCCCGGTGCGAACGGTGCCCAGCTCGGCCTCAATATCGCGGAGCGCTTCATCACGGCTTGCCTCAAGCTCAGAAGTTTCGGCGGCGAGATTGCCGCCTTGCTCGATGAGGTTGTCGACAACTTTCTGCTGACCCTCGAGGCGCTCCATGACGGCCAGCTCAATGTCTTCGAGATTGCTCAGTCGTGTTCGCAAAGCAATCAGCTCGTGCTCGAATGCTGCCGCATCTTTCGCCGACGACGTTGCATCGAGACGCGCACTGTCGCGAGCGATCCGAGCGTCAACAACCTTCACGTCGGAGTCGATACGACTGAGTTCAAGCTCGATATCTTCTTTGATACCTCGCTCCTCAAGCAGGGTCAGCTGAAGCTTGTCACGGTGCTGCTGCAGCTCGGTCAGCGCCACATGTTGCGGAAGTTTCTTGACACGGTGCTCAAGCTGCGAAATCTTCGTGTCAAACGCCTGCAAGTCGAGTAGTAAAGCTTGGTCGGCGGGGCTAGCGGTTAACGCCATAGTGATGCTTCTTTCTGTATACCGGTGCGCTTACTGCACAACCGCAAAATCCCAAGGATCGGTGCGCAATTCGCTCACCGTAATCGTCACTTCTGGCAGCAGTGCCCGCAACTCTTCCGATGCGGCCTCCAGCCACAACCATTCACTCGCCCAATGCGAAACATCGACCAGCGCAGGGCCCCGCATTAGGCGGGCATTCTCACGCGCCTCGGAAGCCGGATGATGCCGCAGGTCGCTCGTAATATAAACATCGGCGGCAAGCACCGCAGGGTCATTCAAGTATGCGTCACCTGCTCCCCCACACAACGCCACCGACTGCACGACCCGGTCATAATCACCTGCCACCCGGATGCCGGTCGCCGTTGCCGGAAGAATCTCACCAATGAGGCGGGCGAGTCGGCCGAGCGTCATCGCCTTCGGCAATTTTCCGGTACGACCGATGCCGCGATCGGGAGTCTCCCCAGTAACCATGGGAGTGACCTCAGTGAGGCCCAGCTTCGCAGCAAAACGGCCTGATGTTCCGGTCTCAACGACATCAGCATTGGTGTGTGCAGCCAGTAGGGCACATTCCGCCCGCACTAGCTTGGTCAAGACAGCGCCCTTGTAGCGATCGCTGGCGATTGAGGTCACGCCTCGTAGCAGGAGCGGGTGGTGAGTGATGAGCATGTCTGCACCATCGTCGATCGCTTCGTGGACGGTGCCGAGCACCGCATCCACGGCAAGGGAAATGCGGGATACGGGCGCATCAAGGTCACCAGCTACGAGACCTACTGCATCCCACGCTTCGGCGCCCGAGGACGGCCAGAGTTGTTCGGTTGCGGCGATTACATCAGCGACAGTAGTAGACACGCTCTCAGTCTAGGCGGGGCGGACAGCGCGCTCGGAGCTTCCGGCCTCTTGACGCTTGATGGCTGGGATGCCCGTAACGATCGGTGTGAGCATTCCTAGTACCAGTGCGACGAGTACACCGAGGTCGGATGCAGCCAGTTCAGAGCTGAGGTCGATACCGAGTGTCTCGAAGCCGTAGCCCTGCCAGGAGAGCCATCCGATTGTTGCGCTCGTCAGTGCGAATCCGATTGCCGAAATCAAGATGAAGGCGCTGAGATTCACCCAGCGGACATCCGCGTAGATTCCGCCGCGCGTGGTCAGTGCTGCGCTGTCGAGTCGACGGGTTCGAATCATGGTTTCTGCGGCAAAGATTCCCACCCAGGCTGCGGTCGGAACCGCAAGGGTGGTTGCTACGTCGCGGAAGAGTTCATTGATTCCACCATTGACGCCGAAGGCGAACAAGACCGACAACGCGCCCAACAGCACGCCGACAATCACGATTGACCACTGACGTGGGACGCGCACCCCGATGGCTTGGAGTGCGAATCCACCCGAGTAGAGGCTCAGTGTGATGCCCGAGAGCAAGCTCAGCGCCGCGGCCAACAGCAGCGGGATGGGGTACCAGCCAGGCAGCAGAGGCAGCAGGGTGTCGAGCGGCGAGGCGAGGAAGCCACGTGCGAGTGCAGGATCGGATGCTGCCAGTAGCGCACCATAGGCAATCAGTACGAACGCGGGCAGGGTTGCACCGAAGGAAGCAGAGAGAGCCGCAGCTGGTCCGCTCGACGAGACACGCTGGTAACGAGCGATATCAGCGCCGCTATACGCCCACACCAGCCCCAGGAAGCTGAAGACCAGTACCGCACCGGTAAGAGTGAGGAGCCACGACCCGTCTGGAGTGGTGAGTGCCTGTGACACATCGACGTACTGAGCGGTGAGTGCGATGAGTCCCACAACCAAGACACCCGAGATGATGCTCAGGATCAGTTGGATGCGGGCAAAGAGTGGGTATCCCGCGAACGCAATCACGAGCGCCACGAGGAAGGACAGCGCAAGCGCAATGAGCAACAGTTGGCGATCGCCCAATCCAACGTTGAGATCGGAGCCGATCAGCACGATAGCAACGGATGACGCCAAAACCCACAGCAGCACTGCACCCCAGAAGAGTCGACCGACGAGCGCTACGAGAGACGGAACAATGTTGCCGAGCAAACCGAATGCTGATCGTGAGATCACCATCGTTGGCTGGCCGCTTCGCTTACCCGCGAGTGTCGTGAGCCCCAGCGGGATAAACGAGAGCGCAACACCGGCAAGGATTGCCAGAACAGACTGGCGCAGGCTCATTCCAACGGCAAAGACGGCGGCGCCGAGACCGATACTCACAATCGACGAGTTCGCGGCAAACCATAGCCAAAACAACCGTGCGGCATGACCAATACGGCGATCAACCGGAGTGGCCTCAAGCCCGCTCTCCTCGAGGCTAAACACCCGCTGAGCGGTAGGTGCTACATCCTCGAGGCCGAGTGGCTGCTGGCTCACGCGCGCAGTCGAGAGCGACATGGGTTGAGGCACGGCCGATGCGTCGATCGCGAGTGGCGCGGTTCCGGCAGCTGGGGCAGCGGTGGTGGGGCCCGGTGCTGGCGGTGCTGCAGAACTTACTGCCCCGGCGGCAACGGATGCGCTTGCCGTTGCTGCCGCAAATGGGATGGTGTTGTTGTCATCCTCGGCGTGCGGGGCAGCGAGGTCTGCTGGGAGCGGGTCTGCCTGCGGGAAAAGTTCGGTGTCTGGCTCCGAGATGACGGCATCAAGGGGGTTGGTCTCGTCGAACTCGGGTTCTTCGTCAGAGTCGTCGAGGTCATCAGTCTTCAGCAGGTCGTCAAAATTTAGCGGCGCGGTCGGAACGTAGCGCGGTGTTTCTTGCGAAGCGAAGCTGAACGCGGCCGGAGCTGCGTCGCTATCGGCCTCCGGTGCTGCGATCGAATTTTCGACGACCGCTGCATGCGTGTCGGCTTCATCGTCGACTGCGTCGGTGCCGCTTGTCTGAAGATCAGGTTCGCTCGCTGCACCGGATGCCGAGGGCGAATCGAGATCGAAAGCAAACGGGGAATCGCTGTCAGCATCGCTCGCAGGCGCAGCGGCTGTCGCATCCGTTATGGGCTCCGCCCCGGCCTCTGGCTCTCCAGAAATTGGTGGCGTGAAACCGAAGTCACCGAACGACACCTGCTCGTCAAGGTTTGACCGGGGTGTCGACGGTGCCGTGATTGGCTCGACTAGGGGCGGCGGGGTGAAGGGAATCTCGTCGTAGTCGCCATCTTCGTCTGCAGGAGACTCAGGAGACTCCGGAGACTCTGGAGACTGTTCGAACTGACTAGCCGTTGGTGCGCTGTCGGCGTCATCGACCGACGGGGTCGCGGGTGCCGGCATCCGCGGGATGCCATCCAAGCTCAATGGGCCAGCTTCCGCGTCCAAGTGCGGCGCGATTTGCTCGGGTTCTGCCGCTGCGGCCGCAGAATCTGCGAATTCAGGAGCGTCGTCTGTTGCGGCGTCACCAGTTTCGCTCTCGCTAGAGGGCCCTCCTGCCGGGATAGCGTTGGTGACTGATTCGTCCTCGACCAGAACCTCGTTCAAGGTTTCTTCGTGAAGCACCGGGAGGGTGATCGAACCGGTGGGATCCGCGTGCGCTGCGAATGGGATCTCATCGTCGAACTCATCGCTGGGAGCCCAGGTGTCGCTTGGCGGCGGCACGTCCCAGGCCGGCAATTGCGCAGCAGTCGGGGCGGGAGCTGCAGCGACGGCGGCGGCGGCGGCGGAACTCTCGGGAACTACCGGCTCTGTGGGCGCCTCCTCAACAACTTCTTCGTCACCCGGGGCAACCTTGGAGTGAAGGGTCGTTTCCCATTCGCGGTATTCGCGAGCTTCTTCTTCGCGCAGGCGAAGCTGGGCCTCGAGCACCTGGATAACGCTGAGAGTACCGGTTGATTGATTCTCGGGGCTATCGACCCAATTGAGTAGTTCGTCGTCGGCCATTGAACGCCGAACCGGAGGCGTAGGGATCTCGGGCTCATCGCCGGATTCAGCAGCTGCGGTCTGCTCACCCGCATCGGGAGCGTCTACGCCGTCGAGGTTCCAGATTCGCGGACCCTCGATGACTTCTTCACCGGCGAGCGGAAGTTCTGTAGACGTTGGGTCGACGTCGTCACCGGTCTCACGAGCGCTTGGCATCTCATCAACGCTGCTTACTGCTTCGTCTTCCGTAGTTGTTGCCTCGTCGGGCGATGCCGTGTCTTCAGCCGCCGCGTTTGGCTCAAGCGGTCCGAGCTTCCAGATGTTGTTAGTCGTGGGGCTTTCTTCGGCAGTCGCCGTGTTTGGCGAATCGGCTGCTGGCGATACTTCCGCCCATGACGTGTCGACTGCAGGCGCGGATGCCTCAGCCCTCACGGAAGGATCTTCGGTAGCGAAAAGCGAATCGAAGTTGAAGTCGCTCGCGTTTTCTGGCTCCGCAGAATCTGCGAATTCGTCGACCTGCTGCGCCGAGTCGTCGACGGGAATTTCGTCGGTCTCGGTCTCGGTCTCGTCAGTCTCAAATGCTGCTGAACGCTGCTTATCTGACAGTCCGTCAGGTGCATCGAGCTGGGGCACTGCTTGAGTAGGATCAGGGGCGGGTGCCATTGCCCAAGGCCGCTTCTCCTGGTCGAGCCCTTCAGACAGATCAGAACGCTGAAACTTATCGTTCACGTCGATCGGTGCGAAGGTGGATGTCGTACGAGACGGCTGTGGCAGATCCCTCGGGGCTGCCGTTTCAGGAATAGCGGGGACGCCGAGTTCCGCATCCAAGTCATACACACGGTCATTGGACGCTTCGCTCAGGTCGACTGGGGCGGATTCATCGCCGTCATTGGCCGAATTGGCAGCGGGGGTACTCGATGCTGCGCGCCGAGGAAAAGGTAGCTCGAACTCGTGCTCTGAAGACGTTTTGTCGTTCGCATCGTTCGCGTCGTCAACGTCGTCGTGGAATGCCATGCACAGATACTAAGGCGAGTCCAGTGTTTTGCGGGGATGACGAGCCGTGCTCAGTACAGATACCGCAACAAATATGAGGGCAAGACCGACCCAAGAGACTGGCGCAAGCAGCTCCCCCACGACGATCACCGCGAGCAGCGTGGCCACGACTGGTTCGAGCAGGGTGATGGTGGTTGCTGTGGAGCTGCGCTTGGTGCGCAGCCCGACCCCAAACAAGACGTACGCCACAAACATCGGGCCGATTATCAAGTAGCTGGAGATGCCGATGCTGACGCCTGATTGCAGAAGTGGTGTACCAAACATCGCGAGCACCGGCAACAGACCGAGCGCACCTACGCCGAACATGGCGCCCATCGTCGCGCCGGAAGTATGGCCTTCGCGAATGACTCGCGTTGAGCAATAGGTGTAGAGCGCATACGAGAGTCCGGCGAGCAGTCCGAGAGCCACGCCGGGCACTATCGATCCACCACTGCCCCCACCGCTTAAGTGGCCGCCGCCGAGAGTTAGCAACACAACGCCGAGCAACGCGATGGGAGTTGTCACTCTCCAGAGCACGCTGAGTCGTTCGCGTTCGAGCACACGCTCGAGAAGGGCAGCGAAAACGGGCCCCGTACCGAGGGAAACCACGTTTCCGACCGCGACTCCGGCGAGATCCATTGAACTATAGAAAGCGAGCGGATAGACAAATACCCCGATCGCACCGAGCAGCAACCACGGTTGTGCTCTGCGATCGCGGAACGCTGCTCGAGCATGCCGAAAACTGACGAGAAAGAGCAGGATGCCGCCGCCAGCCATCGTCGCCGCACCAATAGCTAACGGGCTGATGTCATCCGGAAAGAAGCTTGCCGCAGTCCCCGTAGTTCCCCACAAGGTGGCGGCCCCGATGATGGAAAGAGACCCGAACCTATTTGCTGCGCTTGTCGACACCTCGTCAGCCTATTGCCACGCCATCTCAGCGCTGCTGAAGGTCTCGATAGATTGTGAGGATTGCAGCAGCACTCTGTGCAATGTCTTCTTTTGAGGTAGCCCAATTTGTGACCGATACGCGCATCGCGGCCTCCCCATTCCACGTCGTGCCACTCGCCCAGCATGTTCCTTCCTCCTGAACACCAGACACCACGGCACGCGTCGTGTCATCGTCGTCGCCGAAGACATCGTCGCCGCCCGATGGTCAGAAGAATGCTTCACGATGGCCAGACCGCTGTCGTAGGGAACGTTCAACCACTTGTGCGCATCTGTGGATCACGAATCCGAAATAGCGTGGCGAGCTGCAGGAGGTCATGCCGACTTCTGCCTGACTCGCGAGAAGATCGATAACCACAGACGGATCCGCCCCCTGTGCCGCTAGTGGAGGTTTTCTATTGTGGTGGGCCCTACCGGGATCGAACCGATGACATCCACGGTGTAAACGTGGCGCTCTACCAGCTGAGCTAAAGGCCCGCAGCATCGCATTGCGAAGCAGCGCGAGATAATGTTACAGGTTTTTTTGCACGACGTTGAACACCGTGTTCGGGCTCACGACCACTCGGCAATTTCCATCAGAGAAATGGCGTCTTCGTAGTGAGAAAACTCACGGATGCCATCGAGGGGAGCCTCAATGACACAGCGGACAATTCTCGATCGATCGATCAGAAAACTTGCCCGCCCGGCGAATCCTCGGTCTTCACGCAGCACCCCAAAACTGCGCGCTACAGTGCCGTGCGGCCAGAAGTCTGACAGAAACGAAAAGTCGTAGCCGCCGGCATCCGCCCACGCTCGCAACGTCGCGGTCGAGTCAACTGAAATCACCACAACAGTGAGGCCTGCGTCGACGAAACGCTGTCTTTCGCGCTGCAGAATCTCAATCTCACTCGTGCAGGTCGCCGAGAAAGCGAGCGGGAGAAAGACCACCATTACGGGTTCATGCTCGAGCAACGCGCCCAACTGCACACTCTGTCCATGCTGATTCTTCAACTTAAAACCCGGTGCGTGATCCCCTACGGCAATCGCCATGTCTACAGACCTTTCATTTGCGGATGAGCGACCCGAAGTTTCGGTCGCATTCGCGCTCGGTTCGAATGTTGCCGCATTCGACAACTAGAATCGTTGGGCGTAGTCGATCCCATCACATCTGCAACCCGGTTGTGATTCGACTCGCACGACTCTGTTCTCTACACGAAAGAGGTCAACGGTGACGGTAAACGACCAGGACCCATACTCGGTAACCAACACCGATAAGGACCCGGAGGAGACCGCCGAGTGGAACGAATCACTCGACTCCCTCGTTGCAGCACAAGGCCACGAGCGCGGTCGCGAGATCATGCTCAGCCTTCTCAAGCGTTCTAAAGATTTGCACCTTGGTGTGCCGATGGTTCCCACCACCGACTACATCAACACCATCGCTAAAGAGGACGAACCCGACTTCCCTGGCAATGAGGAACTCGAGCGTCGCTACCGTGCTTGGATCCGGTGGAACGCCGCAATTACCGTGCACCGCGCACAGCGCCCCGGTATTGGCGTCGGCGGTCACATCGCAACTTACGCATCATCCGCTGCTCTCTACGAAGTAGGGCACAACCACTTCTTCCGTGGTGCAGACCACGAATCTGGTGGAGATCAGATCTTCTACCAGGGTCACGCCTCCCCCGGCATGTATGCTCGCGCCTTCCTCGAAGGCCGCATGAGCGAAGACCAGCTCAAAGGCTTCCGTCAAGAGAAGTCGCAAGCGCCCAACGGCATTTCGAGCTACCCGCACCCGCGCCTCATGCCCGAGTTCTGGCAATTCCCCACCGTGTCGATGGGTCTCGGCCCGATTAACGCCATCTACCAGGCACAAAACAACAAGTACCTCACCAACCGCGGCATCCGCGACGTCTCAGAGAAGCAGGTCTGGGCGTTCCTCGGTGACGGCGAAATGGATGAGGTCGAAAGCCGTGGAGCCCTTCAATGGGCCACAAACGAGAAGCTCGACAACCTCAACTTCGTCATCAACTGCAACCTTCAGCGCCTCGACGGCCCGGTTCGCGGTAACGGCAAGATCATTCAGGAGCTTGAAAGCTTCTTCCGTGGTGCCGGCTGGAACGTCATCAAGGTTATTTGGGGCCGCGAGTGGGATGACCTGCTCGCCAACGACCACGAGGGTGCCCTGCGCGACCTCATGAACCGCACCCCCGATGGCGACTACCAGACGTACAAGGCCGAGTCGGGTGCCTACGTTCGAGAGAACTTCTTTGGCCGCGACCCACGCACGCTCAAGATGGTCGAACACCTCTCTGATGATCAGGTGTGGAATCTCAAGCGTGGTGGCCACGACTACCGCAAGGTCTACGCAGCGTTCAAGGCCGCAAGCGAGCACAAGGGACAGCCCACTGTCATCCTCGCGAAGACTGTGAAGGGTTACGGCCTCGGCCCGAGCTTCGAGGGCCGCAACGCGACCCACCAGATGAAGAAGCTCACACTCGACAACCTCAAGAAGTTCCGCGACGAAATGCACATCCCGATTACGGATGCCGCACTCGAAGCAGATCCGTACCAGCCACCGTTCTACCACCCTGGTGAGGACGACGAGGCTATTCAGTACCTGCAAGAGCGTCGTCGCGAGCTGGGCGGCTACCTGCCCGAACGTCGCACCAAGTACACGCAGATCGAGCTTCCTGAAGCCAAGACCTACGACGTGGTCAAGAAAGGTTCGGGCAAGCAGGAGATCGCCACCACGATGGCCTTCGCCCGACTGCTCAAGGATCTGCTGCGCGACAAATCAATCGGCAACCGAATTGTGCCGATCATCCCGGATGAGGCGCGCACGTTCGGAATGGACGCGTACTTCCCCACCGCGAAGATCTACAACCCCGCAGGGCAGCACTACACCTCCGTAGACCGTGAACAATTGCTGGCCTACAAGGAAAGCGCTCAGGGTCAGATTCTGCACGTCGGCATCAACGAGGCAGGTGCTTTCGCGGCGTTCACCGCCGTCGGTACCTCGTATGCGACGAACGGCGAACCGCTGATTCCGGTCTACGTCTTCTACTCGATGTTCGGATTCCAGCGCACTGGCGACGCCATGTGGGCTGCCGGCGACCAGATGGCGCGCGGCTTCATCATGGGCGCAACTGCCGGTCGCACGACGTTGACGGGTGAAGGTCTGCAGCACGCTGACGGCCACTCGCTGCTGTTGGCATCCACGAACCCTGCAGTCGTCAGCTACGACGCTGCGTATGGCTACGAGCTTGGCCACATCGTGCGCGACGGCATTGAGCGTATGTATGGCGGCAAGCACGAAGACCCCAACGTCATGTACTACCTGACGTTGTACAACGAGCCTCTCGTTCAGCCTGCTGAGCCTGAGAACTTTGATGTTGAGGGTGCGCTCAAGGGTATTTATCACTTGGCTGCTCCCACTATCACTGGGCCGAAGGCGCAGTTGATGGCTTCTGGTGTCGCAGTTCCGTGGGCTCTTGAAGCTCAGCAGTTGCTGGCCTCCGATTGGGGTGTCGCGGCTGATGTCTGGTCGGTAACGTCATGGACGGAGCTCCGTCGCGACGGACTTGCTGCTGAGGAGCACAACTTCCTTAACCCCAATGAGGAAGCTCGCGTTCCCTACGTCACTGCGAAGCTTGCGGATGCGAAGGGGCCGTTTGTTGCACTCACTGACTTCATGCACGCTGTTCCCGATCAGATCCGTGCGTTTGTACCTGGCGACTTCGCGACACTCGGTGCCGACGACTTTGGCTTCTCTGACACGCGAGCCGCTGCTCGCCGCTTCTTCAAGATCGACAGCCACTCGCTCGTCGTTCGCACCTTGGAGTCGCTCGTCACGCGCGGCGAAATGGATCCGGCTGTTCCGGCTCAAGCGATTGAGAAGTACAGCCTTCATGATGTCAATGAGGGCACCACCGGTTCTGCCGGCGGCGAAAGCTAGGTCGCAACCATTCCCCCGGTACAGAAAACTAAGGCACAGACGCTCGCTTGGTTGCGTGTGATTTCGGGCGAACTTGCAACGGCAACCCTGAAGCGGCTTGAAGACACGCTGCCTTGGTATGGCGAAATGCCACCAGGGCGACGTTCTGCGGTCGGTCTGGTGGCCCAGGCCGGCATTACGAGCTTCATTAGCTGGTTCGAAGACCCCACGACGACACCGTGGATTGCTGCGGATGTATTCGGTGCAGCTCCACGCGAATTGCTTCGATCAGTCTCGCTTCAGCAGACGCTGCAACTGATCCGCATCACTGTTGAGGTGGTGGAAGCGCGCGTTAAAGCTGATGACGATGTCTTGCGTGAAGCGATCCTGTTGTACTCCCGCGAAATTGCCTTTGCTTCGGCAGATGTTTATGCGCGCGCAGCTGAAGCACGCGGACTGTGGGATGCACGACTCGAAGCGCTCGTGGTCGATTCGATCCTCAGCGGTGAGTACGACAACGAGCTCCCCAGTCGTATTGCTGCTCTGGGTTGGAATGGCCATGGTGAGGTATGTGTTTTGGTTGGCACTGCCCCACGGATGCTCGACGTCGACCAGTTGCGACGCACAGCCCGCCATCTGGATGCCGACGTCTTGATCGGCGTGCAAGGCAGCCGACTCGTCTTGGTGATCGGCCGCGCAGCACCCCGCTCCGAGAAGACTGACGGCGCTGAGCCGCTCCCGTTTATTACGATCGCGGAGCAGCTTGAGCCTGGGTTTGGCAGCGGTCACCTTGTGCTCGGGCCAGAGGTTCCGAGCTTGGTTGACGCGTCGAAGAGCGCAAAGGCTGCTCTCGCAGGGTTCGCCGTGGCTCGGTCATGGCGCAATGCCCCTCGGCCCACTCTCGCCAATGACCTCCTTCCAGAACGCGCTTTCGCGGGCGATCCGCTTGCGCGCTCGACGCTCATCAACAAGATCTACAAACCCTTGCAGGCTCACTCCACGGATCTTCTGACCACGCTGTGGTGCTACCTCGACAATGGTCGTTCGCTCGAAGCGACGGCCCGCGAGCTCTTTGTGCACCCCAATACAGTGCGGTACCGCCTGAAGCGTGTCAGCGAGGTGATCGGCTGGGATGCCACCGGTGCGCGTGAGGCATTGATCTTGCAGGCAGCGCTCATTGTCGGTTCTATTTCTGATCCTGAGTCGGGCCGCTCGAACTAGCGCCGTCCTGTCTTTTGGTGAGTTCACACAATGATCCTCCAAAGGTTTGGTGGGGTCATCCAAGCGGTTCCGAGAAAAGATTGGCAGACTAGCTAAGTGATTGTTGTAGTAGCGCCCGGTCAGGGCTCCCAGACCCCCGGATTTCTCGATCCGTGGCTTGACGATAGCTCTCTGCGCGATCAGCTCGCGGCTATCTCTGAGGTTGCGGGAATCGATCTCATCAAGCACGGAACAGTTTCGGATGCGGATACTATCCGCGATACCGCAGTGGCCCAGCCACTTATCGTGGCGGCAGGACTGCTCACCCTCAATGCGTTGACCGCTGGCGGACGCCGCGAGCACATCAGTGCTGTCGCTGGCCACTCTGTCGGCGAGATCACGGCAGCCGCGGCTGCAGGAATCCTCTCGGAGCATGATGCGATCCGATTTGTGGTTGAACGTGGTTCTGCAATGGCTTCGGCGGCAGCCCTTGAGGGGACAGGCATGTCAGCAGTCATAGGCGGAGATGAAGAAGCGCTGCTCGAACGGCTCGCTGACCTCGATCTACAGCCCGCAAACTTCAACGGTGGCGGGCAGATTGTGGTCGCTGGAGCACTCGATGCCCTGGCCAAATTTGCGGAGGATCCCATCAAGGGCACCCGCGTCATTCCACTTCAGGTCGCCGGTGCATTCCACACCCGCTACATGCAGCCCGCGGTTGCGCACCTTGAGAACGTTGCTGCAGGCCTCACCAAGAACGACCCAACATTGCCGATCTACACCAACCGCGATGGGTCGCTCATTGAAGTTGGTGAACACTTCGTCGACTTGCTTGTCGGCCAAGTGTCATCGCCGGTGCGCTGGGATCTCACAATGAAATCGCTGGCGGATGCCGGCGTCACCGGGATCATTGAACTTGCGCCTGCAGGCGCTTTAGTTGGTCTCGCGAAGCGTGGACTCCGGGGCATCCCGGCGGTCGCGGTCAAGACACCAGAAGATTTATCAGCAGCATTTGACCTGATGGAGGCCAACGTATGACCGCACCCACCCTCACCCAGTCTGTCGGGTCACAGTTCACCAGAATCTACAGTTATGGCGCCGCACGCGGCGACCTGATCGTTGACAACAACCAACTCGTCGAAGCGATCGACTCGAGCGACGAGTGGATTCAGCAGCGCACCGGCATGATCACGCGCCGTCGCGCATCGCCGGGCATCCTCGCGCTCGATCTTGCAACAGATGCCGCTCGCGAGGCCATCGACAAGTCGGGCATCGATCCCGCAGAGATCGGCGTCGTTATTGTTGCGACCATCAGCAACGTGCAGCAGTCGCCCTCGATTTCTGCTGTCGTCGCTGACCGCGTTGGTGCCAACCCCGCTGCAGCTTATGACATGAATGCGGCCTGCGCCGGCTTCAGCTACGCCGTTACTCAGGCTGACGCCCTCATCCGCAGCGGTGCAGCAAAGTACGCGCTTGTGATCGGTGCCGAGAAGCTGTCAGACGTCGTTGACCCCACGGACCGCAGCATTTCTTTCCTGCTTGGCGATGGCGCCGGTGCGGTCATCATTGGCCCAAGCGATACCCCCGGTATTTCGGCACCGGTGTGGGGTTCCGATGGTTCGAAAGCTGATGCGATCAAGATGAACGCGACTCTCGTTGACTTCCGCGAGGGTGACGCCGCCTGGCCAACCCTGCGTCAAGAGGGCCAGACGGTGTTCCGTTGGGCTGTATGGGACATGGCAAAGGTCGCGAAGGAAGCTCTGGATGTCGCAGGCATCACCGCAGAGGACCTCGCCGCCTTCATCCCCCACCAGGCCAACATGCGCATCATCGACGAGTTCGCGAAGCAGTTGAAGCTTCCCGAATCAGTCGTTATCGCACGCGACATTGCCGACACCGGCAACACGTCAGCCGCGTCAATCCCGCTGGCTACCCACCGCTTGCTCGAAGAGAACCCCGAGCTCAGCGGCGGCCTCGCACTGCAGATTGGCTTCGGTGCTGGTCTCGTTTTCGGCGCACAAGTAATCGTTCTGCCTTAGTAACCCCGCTAAACGTGGCTGCTGGCCTACACTGGCTAACGGTCAATTTACATCCCAAGGAGAAAAACATGGCACTGTCCACCGAAGAAGTCATGGCCGGACTGGCTGAGCTCATCAACGACGAGACCGGCATTGCGACCGACACTGTCGAGATGGGCAAGTCGTTCACCGATGACCTCGATATCGACTCGATTTCGATGATGACGATTGTTGTTAACGCCGAAGAGAAGTTCGACGTAAAGATCCCCGACGAAGAGGTAAAGAACCTCAAGACCGTCGGCGACGCTGTGAGCTTCATCACCAACGCTCAGAGCTAGAAAGAGCTAATCGCGG
The DNA here is from genome assembly GCF_054957775.1 of Rhodoglobus galactosidasius. NCBI lineage: Bacteria > Bacillati > Actinomycetota > Actinomycetes > Micrococcales > Microbacteriaceae > Rhodoglobus > Rhodoglobus galactosidasius. Next base: position 62,705 of record NZ_JBQIAV010000005.1, read on the forward strand.
ACGGCCAGCCGATATTGTGTTCGGTTGGCCTCCGCGCAGCACCCTGTGGACGCGCAGCCCCTCGTGGAATGCCTGAGCCGTGTACTCAAAAGGAACGTGAAATGACCAAAAAAATCGTAGTAACTGGCATCGGTGCCACCACGCCGCTCGGCGGAACCGCGACCGAGTCGTGGAACGCCCTTCTTGCTGGCGAATCTGGTGCTCGAACACTCGAGCACGGCTGGGTTGCCGAGCATTCTCTCCCCGTGACTTTTGCCGCACAGGCAAAGGTTCGCCCCGAAGAGGTTCTGGAGCGCGTCGAGTACAAGCGACTCGACCCCTCGAGCCAGTTCGCTTTGATTTCCGCCCGTGAAGCCTGGGCTGATGCGGGTTCGCCCGACGTCGATCCCGTGCGCATCGGTGTTGACTACTCCACCGGTATCGGCGGCCTATGGACTCTGCTCGACGCTTGGGACACCCTGCGCGAAAAGGGACCCCGTCGCGTTTTGCCAATGACGATCCCCATGCTCATGCCGAACGCCGCTGCTGCCGCAATCAGCATGGCGATCCCGTCACGCGCCTACGCTCGCACCGACGTTTCGGCTTGTGCTTCCAGCACCGAGGCTATCGCCAACGCCTACGCACACCTTCAGGCCGGGCTTGCGGATGTCGTCATCGCCGGTGGTACTGAAGCAGTGGTCCACCCGCTTCCGATCGCTGCATTCGCATCCATGCAGGCGCTATCGAAGCGTAACGACGACCCCGCAACCGCTTCGCGCCCTTACGATATTTCTCGCGATGGCTTCGTGCTTGGTGAGGGCGCTGCAACGCTCGTGCTTGAAACGGAAGAGCACGCTCTTGCTCGCGGCGCACGAATTTATGCTGAGCTCGCCGGTGGCGCTGTAACGAGCGACTCGTTCCACATCACCGCACCAGACCCCGGGGGAACCGCTGCGGCTCGTGCCGTTCGCGACGCTCTTGAGGCGGCGGGAGCAACTCCTGACCAGGTGACCCACATCAACGCACACGCGACGAGTACACCTGTCGGCGACATTGCCGAGTACAAGGCGCTCCTACGAATTTTTGGCGACCACCTGCCCAACATTCCGGTTTCCGCAACTAAGGCGGCCACAGGCCACCTTCTGGGCGGTACGGGCGCACTCGAGGCGATCTTCACGGTGCTGGCACTCCACCACCGCACGGCTCCCCCGACGATCAACCTCACCGAGCAAGATCCAGCGATTCCTCTGGATGTCGTCACGTCGCCTCGCGATCTCGGCTCAGGCCCGCAGCTCGCAATCAGCAACTCGTTCGGCTTCGGCGGACACAACGCCGTTGCTGCGTTCCGTTCGGTTTAGCCATGCGTGTCACTCGCACCGCGAGTTGGCGCATATCGGCTAGCTGACTGCGCCTTCGCCGGCGAGCGTTCCACCGTCACTGATGAACTCTGAGCCAGTTGAAAAGCTGGCATCTTCGCTCGCGAGGAAGAGCACGAGCTTCGTGATCTCTTCTGGCTCCCCGAGACGATTGATCGGCGTTCCGGGGTTACCAATGTCGAGGCCAGCGGTCATCGGTGTGCGGATGCCGCCGGGGTGAACGGAGTTCACACGCACGCCCTGCGAACCCAGTTCCATAGCGACGGACTTGGTGAGTCCTCGCAACCCGAACTTCGAGGCGGTGTAGCCGTGGAGTGCGGCGTAGCCCTGCATACCGGCGGTCGATGAGATGTTCACAATCGACGAGGTCTCGTGCTTCACGAGCTCGGGTGTCGATGCCTTGATGCCCAAGAATGCGCCGGTCAGGTTGATACCAATAATCAGCGCCCAGTCCTTCTCAGTGTAGGTGTCGAGCGTGCCGAAGTTCACGATTCCAGCGTTGTTAATCAAGACGTTGAGTCCGCCGAAGGCGTCAACGGCGAGCTTGACTGCCGCGTTCCACTCGTCTTCCTTGGTGACATCGAGGTGGGTGTAGACCGCGTTCTCGCCGAGTTCGTCAGCGAGGGTCTGGCCTTCGGCATCCAATACGTCCGAGATGACGACCTTGCCACCTTCTGCAACGATCGCGCGGCTGTGTGACTCTCCCATGCCGCGTGCTCCGCCGCTAATGAGGGCTACTTTTCCATCGAACCTAGCCATGACGTTCCTTCCACTACTGAATGAGTTTCAGCCGGAGGGTGCAGCCCGGAGGCACGAGAACGGCCCATTGTGAAAACCGTGCCCGATCACTTCCGGCCACAACTCGACGCTACTCCGGGAGTCTGTTACATGCGACCCGAGAGCCACGCTCTGAGCTAACTATCAGCGGACGCTAAAGGATCGAACGGCATCCATCGTGCTGGGTGCACTCACCGTCAAAGAGTGAATCAGCAGGATCGAGAACAACATCACTGCAGTCTTGCCATTCAAGAAGCGGAACGTGCGTGTCGACAGCAGGTTCCGGGATTCGAGTTTGCGCAGAGATCATCGTCATCCCACCTTGTGTAGCCAAACAACGGCAGAATCTTGACCTGCGTGGCGGAATGACTCAAGTTCTTCATCCCACGCCTGTCCGAGTGCCAAGCGAAGTTCGCGGTGAAGTTCAAATGCGTCTGAACCCGCGACTTCCATGGCGTACCGAACGCGATCTTCGGGAATGACCATGTTGCCGACAGTGTCAGTCTGGGCAAAGAAGATGCCGAGGTCTGGAGTGTGCATCCAGCGCCCGCCATCGCTACCGGGCGATGGGTCTTCGGTGACCTCGAAACGAAGGTGCTCCCAGCCGCGAAGCGAGGATGCGAGTTTTGCGCCGGAGCCCTGAGGGCCTTCCCAATAGAACTCAGCACGCTGAGAACCCTTGAGTACCGGCTGATCGTCCCAGTCAAAGTTCACGGCACGTTCAAGAGCGCGACCAGCTGCCCACTCGATGTGTGGGCAGAGCGCGCGAGGAGCAGAGTGCACATAGAGCACTCCGCGAGCGTTTTGTGCAGTCACGATATCTCCGTTCCGTTTGGGTGCGACTTCCCCATCGACCCACGAACGGTGTCTGTGACAACACTGAAGCTGTTAAATTGTGCGGCGAACCGCTTACCGGCCATTATCGCCGAAGAAACTCCGAAAATACAAGCATGTAGTTGCATTTATGTGCTCGTGTCGAACATCGCGCCCCGGAACGACAGCCATTCCGAACTGTTCCGTACTCACCGATGGCGGCGCATGTCTCCACACTGGCGGCCCCTCCCCGCGCCGAGCATGCTCAACATGCATATACTCAGTCACAACGGACCCCTAGCCGGAAGGTACGAGATGTCGATTCGCCACAGTTTGCTTGCGATATTGGCACAAGGGCCGTGTTACGGCTACCAACTTCGCACGGAGTTCGACCGGCGAACGGGCTCAACCTGGCCCGTTAACGTTGGGCAAATCTACAACACGCTCGATCGACTTGTGCGAGACAAACTTGTCGATAAGGCGGTGGGCACCGGCGACGGTAGCGCTGATCTCGCTTCCAGCTCGACTCAGCACACGTACTACACCGTGACGGCTGCCGGCCAGTACGGGTCAGATCAGTGGCTCTTTTCTCCTGCGAAGCGCTATTCAGTCGGCCGGGATGAACTGGCGCTTAAAGTCGCTCTTGCCGTGACCCTTCCCGGAGTCGATGCAAACGATGTGATCGAACGACAACGGCAAGCAACACGCGGTGCCCTCGACGCCCTCATACTGGGCGCAACTGCGCGCGTGGATGCCACAGATGCCGGAGACTTTGCGCAAGAACTAGTCGCTGCCTCGATGCAGGCTCATGCCGAGGCAGAGCTGCGCTGGCTCGATCACGTCGAGCAGTCGCTGCAGAGGGCAAATGCAGAGGGCCGAGCATCCGCATTCCCGCTGAACACCACGAAGCCCAAACGCGGGCGACCAGCATCCGATTCTCACAAGGAAGAGGTGCAACTGCCATGACCGATGTTCCCAAGTACGTCACCGCAAACCGTGCCAAGGTCGCCCGGCACTGTCTTGCCTGCCGAAACTATTTGGCTGCGTCGTAGCGGTCGACCACTGCAACAGTGAGCGGAAACGTCACCGGCAACTCGCCGAATAATAGTCGGCCTGCCTCTTGCGCCGCATCGGCGACCAGGGCGGCAACAGCCGCCGCCGACTCCGCAGGGGCGTGAATGACCACTTCGTCGTGCAAGAAGAAAACAAGGTGCGGCGAATCGGTGAGCCACTTGCCATCGGCAAGCGCATCGAGACGAATTCGGATGCTCGCCATCCAGCACAGCGCCCACTCTGCTGCCGTGCCCTGAACAATGAAGTTGCGGGTAAAACGACCCCACGATCGCCCACGTTCCTGCGCCGCTGACCGCTGAGCAGGAGTCAGCGAATCGTCATAGGTGCCAGTGTCGGCACCCCGCGGTGAGCTTCGACCAAGCTGGGTGGAGACAACCTCTCCGCGCTCACCCGCCCGCGCAGCATCCTCAACAAGTTGAATAGCCCGGGGATACGCACGGGCAAGTCTGGGCATGAGCCGGCCGCTTTCGCCAGTGGTTGCGCCATACATCGCGCCGAGCATTGCCAGCTTGGCCTGTGCACGCGTCTCTACCGCTCCGCTGGCAACGATTCCTTCATAGAGATCGCCGGATGCTCCGGCCTCGACCATTCCTCGGTCCGCAGACATGGCAGCGAGAATACGTGGTTCAAGCTGCGAGGCATCGGCGACAATCAGCTTCCAACCAGGATCGGGAATCACAGCACCACGAATCAGATGAGGTAATTGAAGTGCGCCTCCCCCGCTGGTAGCCCAGCGCCCCGTCACCACTCCACCGGGCACATAGTCGGGGCGAAAGCGTCCATCACGCACCCACGAGTCGAGCCAGTTCCAGCCGTTCGCTGCGAGCAGCCGTGACATCTTTTTGTACTCAAGAAGTGGCTCAATTGCCGGATGCTTCAGTTGCTTCAACTCCCAGGCACGCGTCGAGCTGGTCTGAATTCCGGCCACGTTGAGGGCGCGGAGCAGATCGTTCGGCGAATCTGGGTTGAGCTGTGGGGCATCGAGCAGGGACCGAATTTTCTCGGCCAGATTCTGCAGCTTGCTCGGACGATCGCCCTCAGCTGTCGGTCGTGGCCCGAGCATCTCAGTGAGGATCTGGTCGTGTGCGGTAGCACTCCACGGCAAGCCCGCAAAGCGCATCTCGGCGGCGATGAGCGCGCCGACTGATTCGGCAGCGAGCAAGCGCGAGAGTCGCGCCGGATCCACGGAACCAGCGAGCGCGATGCGCTGACGCTCAAATTCACGGAGCGCATCCAACGGATCTGTCTCGTCACTGACGAGTGGCTGCTCAAGGTCAAACAGAGTGGAGTGGGCAGGAACAGGTCGCCCCTCAATGGGCGGAAGAACACCTGATCCGAGCGCATCCCAGTGGTCAGCTTTCGCCTGCGCCAACTCAGACGAGGAGCTCAGCGCAGAATTTCGCAGAATCGTGTGGCACAACCGTAGGTCGAAACAGCGCTGAACCCGGATTCGCGATCTCAGCAGTTCCGGATACCAGTCAGCAGTGTCCTGCCACACCCAGCGCGGATGCTCGGGCTCGTGTTCGGCGACGAACCGCGGCAGATCATCCACGGCATGCTGCTCGAGGTGAACACCCTCAGAGTCGATATGCATTGCCGTCACTTGGACACCTACGCGGGAAAGAACTATGAACACGCACCTAGTCTGCCCTGCACCACCGACGAACAAGGCACCCTCGGTTAGTTCACTTCTCGTCGTTAGTCGAACGGCTGCGCTTCCTCCATAAGTCGGGATCGGATGAGAAAGCGTACTCCCTCCGGCGCTTCGAGCGAGAAACCGCTACCACGCCCCGCCACAACATCCACCGTAAGAAATGTATGGCTCCAATAAGCAAATTGTTCCTTCGACATCCAAAACTCTATGGGCTGCACCGGCAACCCCTGAGGTGCAATGTCGAACACCCCAAGCAACACATCGTTCGCTCCAGTAATGAATTCCCCCTCCGCAAAACACATGGGAGAACTACCGTCGCAGCATCCCCCCGACTGGTGGAACATGAGCGCACCGTGCGTGTTCCAGAGCGCTCGCAGGAGGTGAACACTTTCCGCCGTGATCGCTAACCGCGGCAGCGACTCCCCCGGAATCACAACACTTGCTTCAATCATTCGACAGCTCCTGTGGCGCGAAAACCGAGAATGAAGTGGCTACCATGCTGGTTAAGCGCAGCAGCCACCCGCACGGCTTGATCCGAGATTTAGAAGAATCCGAGCTTGTTCTCTGAATAAGAGACGAGCAGATTCTTGGTCTGCTGGTAGTGGTCGAGTGCGATCGCGCTGTTCTCTCGGCCGATACCCGAACTCTTGTAGCCGCCGAAGGCTGCTCCGGCTGGGTACGCGTGGTAGTTATTCACCCACACTCGGCCAGCCTGGAGATCGCGACCGGCACGGTACGCCAGATTGCCGTTGCGCGACCAGACGCCTGCTCCCAGGCCGTAGAGCGTGTCATTCGCGATCGAGATGCCGTCGGCATAGTCCTCGAAGCTCGTGACAGCGACGACGGGCCCGAAGATTTCTTCTTGAAAGAGCCGCATCTTGTTGTCGCCCTCAAAGATTGTGGGCTGAACGTAAAATCCACCGCTGAGGTCACCGCCTAAGTCGACACGCTCGCCGCCAAGGGCAAGCCTGGCGCCCTCCTGCTTTCCAATATCGATGTAGCTCAGAATCTTCTCGAGTTGGTCATTGGACGACTGGGCACCGACTTGAGTGTCCGTGTCGAGCGGGTTCCCTTGAATCGCTAACTTGGTGCGCTCAATTGCGTCGCCGAGGAAGGAATCGTAGATTGGTTTCTGAATCAGTGCGCGACTGGGACTCGTGCAGACCTCGCCTTGATTGAACGCGAAGAGCACAAACCCTTCCTGTGCTTTGTCGTAATAGGCGTCATTCTGATCAGCGACATCCGCAAAAAACATATTGGGGCTTTTGCCGCCCAATTCCAGAGTTGCAGGAATAATGTTGGCACTGGCGTACTGGAGGATCAGCCTTCCGGTTGTGGTCTCACCAGTGAACGCGATTTTTCGGATGCGAGGACTTGACGCGAGTGGTTTGCCCGCTTCAGTCCCAAATCCGTTGACGATGTTGAGCACCCCAGGTGGGAGGATATCGCCGATGAGCTCGATCAGAACCAAGATCGAGACGGGCGTCTGCTCCGCCGGCTTGAGCACAACTGCGTTTCCTGCGGCGAGTGCCGGCGCGAGCTTCCATACAGCCATGAGGATGGGAAAGTTCCAAGGAATTATCTGACCCACAACGCCGAGTGGCTCCTTGTAGTGGTACGCGGTCATGTCGCTATCCATTTCCGCGAAGCGACCCTCTTGTGCACGAATCGCGGCGGCGAAGTACCGGAAGTGGTCGGCGGCGAGCGGAAGGTCGGCATTGAGCGGCTCGCGGATGGGCTTTCCGTTATCCCATGTCTCAGCAACGGCAAGCATTTCTAGATTCGCGTCGATGACGTCGGCGATCTTGTTGAGCACGGCCGCACGTTCGGTCGTGGAGGTTTTTCCCCATGCGGGAGCGGCTTTGTGCGCGGCATCGAGGGCCGCATCAATGTCTTCCGCGGTTCCGCGAGCGACTTCAGCGAATGGCTTGCCGTTGACGGGCGAAATATCCTCAAAGTACTTGCCCTGCGCGGGTTTGACCCACTCGCCCCCGATCCAGTGTTCATAACGTGGTTTGAAAGTGATCAGGGATTCGGGAGTGCCTGGGGCTGCATAGATGGTCACGTGCTTGCTCCTGTTGACGTCGTTGTCTGGGACGCGGCGGTTATTCATGCCGATACCAGGACGCTACGCGCGAGCAGGTTGCAGCAACGTTGCACAAGGTTGCGTAGGTGGGCGAGGGTCAGCCTAGTTCAGCGTTGATACGTTCAATTCGCGCAACCACCGAGGCCCGCTTTGGCGACTTCGCAGGAAGCCGAGTCAGACACGCGGTCCAGACCTCGACGTCGTAGGCCGCTTCATCGGTGCGGGCGTATTCCAACAGAGTGTCAACTGACGCATCAGTGAGCATCGATTCGCGCAATCGACCACTGACTTCGTCACGAATAGTGCGGATGCCCGGCGCTACGGAGGGGGGCAGGAGCTGTCCCGAATAGCCTGCCAACGCGACGCGATGCGCGCCTCGATCGAGGAAGGCCAGTACGCGATGTGCATCGAGGTCGAAGCCATGTACCAACTTATAGGGGCGCGAGGTGGGAACTAGCCGCGCATCCGTGGTCTCGAGTACGCGACGAAGGCGCACCATTTCTGCACGAAGGGTTTCTGCGGTGCAGCCGAGCAGATCTGCCAAACGTTCGGCGGAGAGGCCCGCTGGGTGCCAAGCGAGCAAGACAAGTATTTCGGTGTGCCGCATGCTGAGTTCCGCGGAAATGCCGGCGACTTCGAGCAGCCCGCCTTCTCGTCCGAGAACCGAAAACGCAGGCAGCACGTCAGGGCGAATCACTGCTCGCTGAATGGTCCTGCGCGGCATCGCGGCTAGATCATCGAGCCGGCGTATCCGCAATTCGGCTTCCACTGCAGCGACAGCTGCTTCCATGAGCGGGAGGGTCGCGGGAGCAACCGCTTCATCGCCTCCGGTGATGTCGATAACTCCGAGCATGGCTCCCGTAGCGGGATCGTGCACGGGAACGGCGGTACAACTCCACGGGTGAACGATGCGATTAAAGTGTTCGGCACCATGAATCTGGATGCCATGGTCAAGTGCAAGCGCGGTGCCGGGCGCACTAGTGCCTACCGCGCGTTCGCTCCAGTCCGCTCCCTCAACGAACAGCATGTCTTCTGCCCGTCGACGGAGGGTGCGGTCGCCGTCAATCCATAGGAGTCGACCGTCTTGGTCACCAATGGCGACAATAAGTCCCGCATCAAAGGTGTGCCGTATGAGTAGCCGATGAATCGTGGGGAGCGCGAGCGACAGTGGATGCGAATCGCGGTAGTCGCGAAGATCATTTTCGGTGAGCTGTCGCGATCCCAGAGGTTGGTCGGGATCCAGATGGAGCTGTAGCGAACGCTGCCACGACTCTTGGACGAGTCGACGCACTCCGACAACCGGCTGCCGCTCGCCAATGACTCGGTCGTGAGCTTGAGCAATCCGGGCGCGGGCGGTCTCGTCTGCGACGGCAATCCAAGGGCTAGCCACGTCACTCCGATCATCATTGGTCGAGTGCGTTCATCATACGTGGCTAGCCCGTGGGGCCGTCAGGCTGCGTTCTCCCGTTGTTGCTCAACGAGATAACTGCTGTACGCGCTCAGCGTGAGGAAGGTGGGGAACTCCTCCTCGAGCGTTACTTCGCGGAAGACTGCCGCCGCATCGTCGAAGCGGTCGCCGTGGCTGCGCTCGATTTCGGCGAGCGTTTGCTCCAACTCAGTCTCAATACGACGGTGCGTGATCGCCGTGCCCTCAGCAGTAACAACGCGCTGGTGCATCCACTGCCAGAGCTGACTGCGGCTGATCTCGGCGGTTGCCGCGTCTTCCATTAGGTTGTCAATCGCGGCGGCTCCCACCCCGCGCAGCCAACTTTCGATGTAGCGCAACGCAATGGACACGTTCGACCGCACTCCGGCATCCGTCACCGCTCCGTCAATGCGCAGGTTAAGCAGGTCTTCCGCTGTCACGTGCACGTCGTCACGCAAACGGTCGATCTGGTTGGGGCGATCCCCCAGCACGGTGTCGAACTCTGCGCGGGCGGTCTCGATGAGATCCGGATGCGCGACCCAGGTGCCATCGAAGCCGTCGGTGGCTTCGCGTCGCTTGTCGCGAGTCACGGCATCCAGTGCACGAGCAGTCACCTCGGGGTCACGTCGGTTCGGGATAAAGGCACTCATGCCTCCAATGGCATGTGCTCCCCGCTTATGGCAGGTCGACACGAGCAACTCGGTATATGCCCGCATGAATGGCACCGTCATGGTGATAGCGGCACGGTCGGGAAGCACGAAACTCGCTCCACGGCCACGGAAGTTCTTGATGATCGAGAAGATGTAATCCCAGCGACCAGCATTGAGGCCAGCGCAGTGTTCCCTCAGCTCGTACAATATCTCGTCCATCTCGAACGCAGCAGGAATTGTCTCAATCAGCACTGTCGCGCGAATCGTGCCGTGCGAAATGTTGAGGGCGTTCTCAGCGAAAGTAAACACGTCGTCCCAGAGTCGCGCTTCGAGGTGGTTCTCAATCTTGGCGATGTAGAAGTACGGACCGCTACCGCGCTCGATGAGTTCGTGCGCGTTATGGAATATATAGAGCCCGAAGTCAACGAGTGAACCAGATGCCGGCGTGCGAAGCCCTGCGCGGTCGGTGTACCGCAGGTGCTTTTCTACCAGATGCCATCCTCGTGGGCGCATCACGATCGTCGGGGTCTCCTCACCGAGCGCGTAGCTTTTGCCCTCGGGAGTCGTGAAGTCGATCTGTCGGCGGATCGCATCGTGGAGGTTGACCTGCCCACCGATCACGTTCTGCCACGTCGGGCTCGTGGCGTCTTCCTGATCAGCAAGCCACACCTTGGCACCCGAGTTCATGGCGTTGATCGTCATCTTGCGGTCCGTTGGACCCGTAATCTCAACGCGGCGATCATGCAAGCCGGGGCCCGCACCGGCAACGCGCCAGCTGGGGTCTTCACGAATCGCTGCCGTCTCGGGCAAGAAGCGCAGGTTGCGACCATTCGTGATGTGTTTGCGCGACTCCATGCGTGCTGCGAGGCGGTCGTGTCGACGCCCCGCAAATTGGTCGTGGAGTCGAGTCAGAAAGTGCAGTGCTTCTGAGGTCAGAATCTCGTCGAATCGTTCCTGCGATTCAGCGATCGGTTCCATTCTGCGAGTAGTCATTTGATGTCCTTAGAAAGTATTGGCGGTGTGCAGTGTGGTTGGGATGCAGCGGTGCTGGCTTAGTGACAGTGCTGACTTAACGGCGGTGTTGATTTAATGGCGGTGCTGATTTAGTGAAACTGGGCGGTTTCGGTGCTTCCGACCAGGGCGAGCGTTTCGCTCGTGGGGTTGAGGGCGGTCGCGATGCGATCGAAGTACCCCGTGCCGACTTCGCGCTGGTGGCGCGTTGCCGTGTAACCGTCGGCTTCTGACGCGAACTCTGCCTCTTGCAGTTCCACATAGGCGCTCATGTGACGCTCGCTGTAGCCCTTGGCGAGGGTGTACATCGAGTGGTTGAGGGCGTGGAATCCGGCGAGGGTGATGAACTGGAACGCGTAACCCATGGCAGCAAGTTCGCGCTGAAAAGTGGCGATCTGAGCATCGTCGAGGTGACGCTTCCAGTTAAACGACGGCGAGCAGTTGTAGGCCAGTTTCTTGCCGGGGAACTCCCGGTGGATGCTCTCCGCAAACGTTCGCGCGAGCTCAAGATCGGGCTCAGCACTCTCCACCCACAGCAGGTCTGCATAGGGAGCGTAGGCATGGCCGCGACTGAGCACCGTCTCGATGCCCGGTGTGGTGCGGTAGAAGCCATCGCCCGTGCGCTCTCCGGTGAGGAATGGCTTGTCTCGGTCATCCACATCGTTGGTGATGAGGTCGGCAGCGAGCGAGTCGGTGCGGGCAATGATGATGCTCGAAACACCGGCAACGTCAGCGGCGAGGCGGGCCGCGTTGAGGGTGCGAACATGCTGGGCTGTGGGGATCAACACCTTGCCGCCCATGTGGCCGCACTTCTTTTCTGAGGCGAGCTGGTCTTCCCAGTGCACGCCGGCAGCTCCGGCTTCGATCATGGATGACATGAGCTCGTAAGCGTTAAGCGGCCCACCAAAGCCGGCCTCAGCATCGGCGACAATCGGCGCCATCCAGTCGGTGGCAGGGGCACCGAACTCGGCGGTTTCGATCTGGTCGGCCCGCAGGAGTGCGTTGTTGATGCGACGCACGACAGCAGGAACGCTGTTCGCTGGGTAGAGGCTCTGGTCGGGGTAGGTCTGACCCGAGAGGTTCGCGTCTGCTGCAACCTGCCATCCGCTCAGGTAGATCGCTTCGAGCCCTGCGCGAACCTGCTGCACTGCTTGATTGCCGGTCAGTGCTCCGAGTGCGGCAACCCATTCGGTGTCGTCGCGTTGAATGAGGTTCCACAGGTTCTCGGCTCCCCGACGAGCGAGGGTGCGATCTTCTCGAACGCTTCCGCGGAGGGCGATGACGTCTTCAGCGCTGAAGTCGCGGTCGATGCCATTCCAGCGGGCATCCGTCTTCCACTCGGTTTCGAGTTCGGCTGCGGTCTGGATCTGGTCGCCTGGGCGATTGTTCGTCATGGTGTGCTCCTCGGTCGGTTCGTCATGGTGTGGGTACTGTGTTTCTTCGACTCTGGGGCCCTTGCACTGGTTCTTCACCGGCTTTTAGGGCAGAATTCTTGCAATTCTTCTGTTTTTCCGCAGAAGGTCGTCAAGGAGGACGCTGAGATGAACCCACACACGTTCACGCAGGCAGACGATGAGGACATGTTCGATTCCCTCACCGTTGGCCGCCGCGTGCGCCAACTGCGCACCGACCGCGGACTCACGCTCGACGACCTTGGCGCTGTGCTGGGCCGTGCCGCCTCGCAGGTCTCGGTTATCGAGAACGGAAAGCGTGAACTGAAGCTCAGCGAACTGCAGAAGTTGGCGCGCATCTTTGACGTGAGCGTCGACGACCTGCTCAATAGCGAACCGCCGTCGCGCCGAGCTGCCCTAGAGATTGCGCTCGAACGCGCCCAGCGCGGTCCGCTCTATTCCTCTCTCGCCCTGCCCGACTTGCCGGTGCGCAAGACCTTGAGCGACGAAGCTATCGAAACCGTGCTGGGGCTGCACGATGAGCTGCAACGACTGCACCAAGAGCGCGCGGCAACTCCTGAAGAGGCTCGGCGCGCAAACACTGAACTGCGCCGCATGATGCGCAAACGCAATAACTACTTCGCCGAACTCGAAACCACTGCCCGTGAACTATTGGATGCTGTGGGCCATGCCGGCGGTCCGCTCTCCCAGCGGGTGGCCGCCGACCTCGCTTCGCATCTCGGGTTTTCGCTGCACTACGTGCCTGACTTGCCCGGATCCACTCGCAGCGTCACGGATCTGCACAATGGCCGCATCTATCTGCCGGTGGCGCAGGCCGAGAGTACCGACCCGCGGTCGACCCTATTGCAGGCTCTTGCAGGGCATGTGTTGGGCATCCGCGAGCCTGCGAATTATGCCGAGTTCTTGCACCAGCGGGTAGAGACCAACTATTTGGCTGCTGCACTGATGGTGCCCGAGAAGACTGCGGTTGAGTTTCTCACTGCGGCCAAGGCACAGCGCGAGCTCTCTGTTGAGGATCTGCGGGATGCGTTTGCTGTGCCCTACGAAACAGCAGCCCACCGCTTCACGAATCTCGCCACGGAGCATTTGGGTGTGCCGGTGCACTTTCTCAAAGTTCATGAGGGTGGAACGATTTCGAAGGCCTACGAGAACGACAACGCGGCCTTTCCCACGGATGCGCTCGGCGCCATCGAGGGGCAAACCGTGTGCCGCAAGTGGAGTGCTCGCCAGGTATTCGACGTGGAAGACCGCTTCAGTCCGTACCACCAATACACCGATAAGCCGGGCGGCACCTACTGGTGCACGTCGCGCATTCAGTCGGGCCGTCGCGGTGACTTTTCGGTGAGCTTGGGCACCCCGTTCGCGTCGGCAAAGTGGTTCCGCGGCCGCGATACCGCCAATCGGGCAGTATCGACGTGTCCGGATGATGGATGCTGCCGCAGCGCACCCGAGAATCTTTCGGAGCGCTGGGCAAAGCATTCGATCCCGAGTGCGCGCCTCAACAGCTCTCTGCTCGCGGCGATGCCCACGGGAATGTATCCGGGCGTGGACTCCACCGAAGTGTTCGAGTTCTTGGAGACGCACTCGCCTAAGGGCTAGTGGAGCTCGGCTAGTGCGGCTCTAGGCACTGGCCCGCGTTCCGTCAGGAGTGCGAGCCGGCCATTCCGCTAGCCGTTCAGCAGCGAGCCGTCTTTCTTGAGCACGTTCTTCTCGCCGGCCTCGATCGCTACTGAGAAACGGTTCTGCTTCGGAGGCATCGGGCAGTTGAAGTTGTAGCTAAAGGCGCAGGGCGGCAGGATCGCGAGGTTGAAGTCGAGCACGATGGTGCCATCAGGGTTGGGCGCGACAAAGAGGAAGCGGCCAACGCTGTAGGTGTCGACGCCGCTCGTTGCGTCAGCGAAAACCAGCTGGAGCGCGCGGCCCGACTTGAACGCGGCGAGGCTGTAGTCGACGCCATCCCGAGTGAACGAGATGTCGCCGGGGATCGGCTGCTCACGCTCTTGGCCGTTGTCTTTGAGGTGCTCAAAGCCGAGCGTGGTTCCGTCGGGGTTGGGCGTGAACGTTGCAGTGATGACCCAGTCGGGGTTGTAAGCGTAAGCGTCGATCGTGCCGAACTCTTGGATGGCCGGCGAGTTTCTGTCCCAGACGCGCAGGGCGTGGTTGCCCTCGGGTGCCTTAATGACGAAACCGGTCACGGTTTCGCCGAAGATGATCGCGCTGGGGTTCTCGTGGCTCTTGCTGCGGACTACGGCTGAGCCGTCAACGAGCGCACCATCGACCACAATGTTGTCGTCGGCCGTGGCCGTGACGGTGAGGCCATCCTCGTGCGGAGTCCACGTGCCTGGCACGCCCCAAATGGTCTGCTCGGAGTCAACCCACTGAGTGTTGGTCAGTGCGAGGTTACCGTTTTGCTGCACGGCCGCCTGGTCGCGTCGTTCACGAAACTTCGCGAGTTTAGCTTCGGGCGTGAGTGTGGGGGCAGCAGTGTCAGTCATAAAGTCCATCCTTGTTGAAGTCCATCATGCCAACCACCGCCGACACGGGATTATTTCAGGAAAGCCACTTTGCTTCACTCGCACCCCACTCAACGGCAGGAGCCAGAAAGTTGCTTGGGCCACCATCGTAGGGAGGAGCCGCCACCGCGCTCGTCACGCCGTCACGAGTCGTCACGGTCGGCACGAAGGCACTGGATGCCGCAGGGGTGTGCCGTGGTCGGCGCTGCTGCAACAACTCAGTTGCCAAGCGCGCGAGCGACACCTCAACGCGCCACGAATGACCGGCATCGATACGGCGACGCACCGCCGTAGTGATTCCTGCAGCGAGCAAATACCCCGCCGCATGGTTGAGTGCTTGCGCGGGGAGCGCACCGGGCGTGCCCGATCCGTCACCCTCCACCATTGCGATGCCGGTAGCAGCCTGCACGATACTGTCGAAGCCACGGCGTTCGGCCAACGGTCCGACTGTTCCCCACGCAGAGAGGCGGCCCACGATGATTCCCGGGCGTCGCTCGGCGAGAGCCGCGGGCGAAAGTCCGAACTTATCTAAGGAGCCGGGGCGGTAGGCGGTGAGTACGACATCCGCGGTCTCGAGCAGTTTCTCGAACGTCGCACGGTCGGCGGCGGCGTCGAGGTCGAGCAGGGTTGAGCGTTTGCCCGCTCCGGTGTCGAGGTGTTGCCAGCTGATTTCTGGATGCTGTGGGCTGTCGATGCGCAGAACGTCGGCTCCCCAGAGTGCGAGCGTTCGTGCCGCGACGGGTCCGGCGATGACGCGCGTGAGGTCGAGCACACGGAGTCCTGCGAGCGGTGCGTCGACGGTTGTTTCGGTGAGCTGTGCGGGCCCGGTGTCGCCGAGGTTGGTCAGTTCGACGACCGGCAGGTCTGCCAGCTGTTGGGCTTGTGGATGCTCGGCCCACTCTTCGGCCGTGCGCACCACTGTCGCGACTCCCCCGGCGGCGACGACCTGCTGCTCGACATCGGCCGCACTCAGCGGATGCAGGGCGAGCATGAACTCGTCGGCTCCGGTGTCGTCGGAAAGTTCGAGCGCACTGAGGAGCGCTGTTCGGTGGTGTGGGTAATTGGCGTGAGTGCGAACCCAGCCGTCGCTGCAGGGCCAGAATCCGGAGAGCTCTGCCCAGGCTGAGACGGGTTCACCGTTGAGCCGAAAGTATTTGTCGCTCGTGACCGCGGTGGCGACTTTGGCGGGGTCGAGTTCGACGGAGGGCACCGCGCATCCGACCCGGCGTGCCGCAAGTAGCGAAGCAGAGAACGAGGCCGCAGCAATGGCATCGTGAACGAAACGGCCCGACGGGAGGGTGCCAGAGAGCGGAACAGCAGTGCCGTGGTCGCGCACTAGGGCGAGGGCTGCGGCATCCTCTCCAAGGGATTGCCACGCGGCATCCAGCAAACTCATAACTTGATAGTGCCACGCCCGTTAGATTTAGACCATGGAACCTATTAGCTTCAGTTTTGGCCTTCTCGGTCTGATCATCTTCATCATCACGGTCGTGTCGATCGTGAAGAGCAACAACCATGGCGTGCTCGGCAAGTTTGTGTGGATCTTGGTGGCATTCTTCTTGTCGATCTTGGGCTCGATCCTGTGGCTGATCTTCGGTCGCGGCAAGGTGCGCAACTAGCACGTCACGCACCCTGGTGACGCGGCCGCTACTTCGCGGTGGGTTTGCGCGGCTTCAAAAATCCGGCCTCTTCGGTCTTTTCACGCTTCTGGGTCCGCTTGTCTTTGAGTGACAGCTTGGCTTCCTTTTTGGTGCTTCCGCTTCGCGGAGATTTACCTGCCATGACGAACCAACTTTCTTTTGTGGATGTCGCGTGTGGCTTGACCATACGCCTCGCACTGCCGAATAGCACTCCGAATGTGACGAGCATTTCTTGAGTCGATGCCGCATTCATCACAATCCTCCGCGTGGCGGTTGCTGCGCTCGTCGTAGTGATGCTCGCCTTCGGTTCGCTCGCAAGTCGTCAATGCTGCGGGTACCGTAGATCCGTATAACGCGGTGACACCACTCCCGGTGCTCTGCGCCTCAACGAAAGAAAGCCGGTGAGACATGAGTGGTCATGCAGTGACTCTCTTTTTCGACGTCAATGAAACGCTCTCGAACCTTGAGCCAATTGCCGATGCTTTCGGAGAGGTCGGCGCAGACCGGCTTGTCGCCGCGACGTGGTTCAATGCCGTCCTCCGCGATGGTTTCGCGCTGACCGCCGCGGGAAGCAACGCGCGCTTTATAGAGATTGCCACACATAACGCGCGAGACATCTTGCGCGGGGTGCGGCTCAACGCCTCGCTGGAAGACTCAGTGGATGCCATACTGCGCGCATTCTCGCTCGTTCAGTTGCATGATGATGTTGCAGAGGGTCTCCGATCTCTCCACGACGCGGGACACCGACTGTTCACGCTGTCTAACGGGCCGACGAGTACTGCCGAACGTCTGCTTGAGACGGCAGGTATCTCATCCCTGGTCAATGACGTTCTCTCGGTCGAAGGCCATGCGCCATGGAAACCCACTCGCGCCGCCTACGAGGATGCCCTCACTCGAACCGGCACCGGCACCGGCGGAATCGCCTACCTCGTGGCTGTGCACCCCTGGGACATTCATGGTGCTGCCGAAGCGGGACTCTCCACTGTGTGGGTCAATCGGACTGGCGCGACCTATCCTGAGCACTTCCACCCGCCCACGGTCACTGTTCACAAGCTCAGCGAGATTGCTGCCTACTTCGGCGATTAGCAGGGTTGTAGGGCGGACGGGACTTGAACCCGTGACCGACGGATTATGAGTCCGCTGCTCTAACCAGCTGAGCTACCGCCCCGTGCCCGCACTAGTGCGAACGCGTAACTACGTTACCGGCAAATCGGGCACACAGGGTGTCACTTGATTGCGCAGACCGAGCGCGTCGCTCCCGCGTCGAGTTGCAGCGCCCACCCGCGTCAGCGGACTCCTCCATCCACAGTCTTAGAGGTCGCAACGTGAATAGAGATTCCGACAGCGACGATCACACTTAGCGCTAACGCCGCAAAGCCCGCGAACGCCGCTACGTAGTAGGTACTCGGATCAGGAAGTGAATCTATTTGCGGCTCCATGTAATACCAAATGGTGGCGCCTGTGTTGATGCCCAGCACGACGATCGCTGCGGGGACAAGCCATGCAGCGAACAGTAGAAGTTTTTTGCCCATGTACGGCATCCTCTCAAAAAACTTTGAGCAATTATTCATCCAACGCTCGTACATTTAGCCTATGACTGATTCGCAGAAAGCGCAGACCACGACTCCAGCTAAGTCTGGAGCTCGCAAAACCCGCCGCCAGAACGCCGAGCACGGGTTCACCGCCTCCAAGGGGCTTGCCGACAAGATGCAACTAGTGCTCGTTGACTTGCTCGAACTGCAACTGCAGGGCAAGCAAGCTCACTGGAATGTTGTCGGCAAGAACTTTCGCGACACCCACCTCGTACTCGACGAAATCATCGAGGCCGCACGTGGCTTCAGCGACACCATTGCCGAACGGATGCGCGCGCTCCACGCCACTCCAGACGGTCGCAGCGACACGGTAGCCGCCACCACGACAGTCCCCGAGTTCCCCGCCGGCGAAATCAGCACCACGGACACCATCGATCTGCTCACAGAACGTCTCGAAGGCACCGTAGCTACCATCCGTGAGGTTCACGACCCCATCGATAAAGAAGACCCCACCAGCGCAGATCTGCTACACGCCATCATCGAGACCCTTGAGCAGTACGCCTGGATGGTCTCCGCAGAGAACCGTACCCCCGCAAAGAAGTAGACTCCACGCCTCACCCCGAGCTGCGGCCCCCGCGAGAGCGTCTCCTTAGGAGGCGCTCTCGTTCTTTTTGCCCAAAACCGCCGGGTCAGTAACTTCTTCGCCGCGGTACAAGCTTTCGAACGTATCCAGAGTGCGCTGGATGTCGTGGGCCGCGACGATTACGAGGCTTTCCTTCTTAAATTTCAGAATCTCATCCGCAGGCATCGTCAACACCGTGGTGAGTTTCGTCGCCAGGTCCTCAACGTTGCCCGGCTCAAACAGGAACCCGTTCTCGCCGTCGTGCACAAGGTGAGGCAGCGCCATGGCATCGGCGGCAACAACCGGAAGACCGGATGCCATCGCCTCCATGGTCGAGATGCTCTGTAACTCCGCAGTGGATGGCATAGCGAACACTGAGCCACGCTGGAGAGCGTCACGCAGCTGATCCTGATCGACAAAGCCCGTGAGCGTCACACGATCGTCAATACCCAAAGACGTGACCAGAGCACGGAGTTTGCCCTCAAGCTCTCCCCCACCCACAATCTCCAGCTTCCCATCAAGCGCAGGATCCACAATCGCGAAAGCACGAATCAGCTTGTCGATCTGCTTCTCTTCAGCCAGACGCCCCAAGAACACAATCAGGTTCTCGGGTTTCGGTTCGAGGTTGCCGTTGTAACCATCAGCATCGATCCCACACGACACTGCAATCACATTACGAACTAACGTGTTCTCTTCAAGATAGTCAGCGGCACGACGTGTTGGAGTAGTCACTCGCTCTGCACGAGCAAATGAACGACCAGCCGCGGCCCACCCCATCCGGATAGCCTTGTCGCGCATAAACCTAGGGATGATGTACGCGTGATCGAGCAAGTTCTCGGGCATGAAATGGTTGGTGCCAACCAGTCGGATACCACGCTTGCTACCCTCAAGAGTCATACCGCGCCCAATCACAATGTGCGACTGAAAGTGAATGACGTCGGGCTTGACCTTGTCAAGAATGATCGCCGAATTGCGCTTGATGCGCCACGGCAGCATAAACCGCAGCCACGGGTGGCCAGGCCATTTCCACGAATACATGCGGTGCAGAGTCATCTTCTGACCCTCATGCTCCTCCACCATCTGGCCGAGCTTCTTATTGGAATACGACGGTGCCGCAATGTGCACGTCATGCCCACGCTCAGCAAGGCCAGCAGCCAATCGAGCGATAAACGTGGCTGCCCCGTTAATCTGAGGCCAGAAAGTGTCGGCACCAATCAGGATGCGAAGTCGCGGTTTGCCCTCGTGGGGCGAACGTTTCACAGCGGAAGTCACAGTCGAAGAGTTCCTTAACAATTTTGCGTCACAAGCCAGCTCGTTTACGACCCGGTCAGGTCAACGGCACCTAATAACGTACCCCACTACACCCTCCCACGCGGGCTGCTCTGCCGAGCATCCGAAAAGCTACGCCTTGAGTTGAGGATGGTGCTTCGAGAGCGAAAAGACGCCAAAAATGGCGACCGCACCGGTAATCACAAACGCGATCACCGCCCACACGGGCGCATCTGAAGCCTCGCCCAACACAATGATTCCCACCGAGACCGCAACCAGCGGATCAACAACGGTGAGACCCGCAACAACCAGATCTGGCGGACCAGACGCATACGCCGTCTGCACAAAGTACGAGCCGAGCAAGGATGCCGCGATCAGCCCAACAATGCACAGCACCGTCAGCAGGTCAGTGCTTTCGATCCCCGACCCCAAAATCACGATCGTCTTGATGCGATCAATGACGACTTTGGCGAGTGTCGCAACAAAACCGAACAGCATTCCGGCGCCCAAAATGTAGAACACCGGCGACGCGCCTTTGCGGAAAATCGCAAACAACGCAATCCACAGCGCCAGAACAATGACCAAAATAATCAGAACCGTCGACAACTCACGCTGCGTGATAACCGTGGACTTCGCAAACACTGCCGCTAGCGCGACAAAGACGCCGACACCACCAACACACATCACAATTGCGCGGATTGAAACGGCATCCAGCCGAATCTTCGTCAGTCGCGAATTCATGATTGCCGTCATCACCAACGCCACCGCACCCAATGGTTGAACAACCATGATGGGCGCGATCGCCAAGCTAGACAGCTGGAAAATAATCGCAAGACCAAGAAACCCTGTGCCGATTACCCAGGACGGCCGAGCCAGTAACGCTTTGATCTGCGCAAAATTCAGTCCAGAACTTGCTTCCCCACCGTGAAATTTCTCCATGCGAGCGACACCGCGGTGCTGAAACTGCGCACCCAATGACAACAAAATGGCACCTATCAGAGCGAGAGGGATGCCCACAGCCTGCAAAGGGGTGAGACTGATCTGATCGGTGAGGTCAAGAATGTCCGGCGGCACCCGTCAAATGTACTCGGTCGAACCGGGATATTCTGGGTGCATGGCCGTCCTTCCCCTCATTATCACCGGTGACCCGGTGCTCCACACTCCCGCGAGCCCGGTAACGGCCTTCGACAGCTCACTCAGCACACTTGTGGCTGACATGTTTGAGACGATGGAAGAGGCCCCAGGAGTCGGCCTCGCGGCCCCTCAGGTGAGCGTCTCGCAGCGTGTATTCGTCTACGACTGGATCGACGACAACGACACTCACTGGCGCGGAGTCGCCATCAACCCCGAACTCTGGCACACCCCAACCCCCATCTTCGAACCCGGCGAGGAGGATGAAGAGGGCTGCCTTTCTATTCCCGGCGAACGATTCGGGTTGGTGCGCGCCGACCGCGTCCGCCTGCGCGCGGTAGACCTCGACCAGAAGCCATTCGAGATCGAAGCATCCGGCTGGCTCGCCCGCATCTTCCAACATGAATATGACCACCTCGACGGTGTGCTCTATACAGACCGCCTGCGCGAACCGGATGCCAAAGCAGCAGCAAAAGCAATCCGCAAGCAGGGCTGGGGTCAACCAGGTCACTCATGGCTGCCCACCGAGGAACAGCTCGACGCCTAGGTGCACGACGCCCAGCGGTCGGTGCCAGCTGCTCGGTCTCTAGCTAAAGGCGCGAATCGCGGCCGCAACGAGGGCTGCAGCGATAATCACCAGGATGAACGGCACCCGAAGTGCGAACAGCAGCGCGGCCACCGCGACTGCTGGTAGCCGAGCATCCACTTCGAAACCTCGCACAGACCCAAAGGTCTGCACAACAACGAGCGCCGAGAGCAACGCTACCGTCAGTAGATTGGCGAGACGAGCCGCGGTGGGTTTCTCTGCCCAAACAGCAGGTACCGCAAAGCCAGCGAGCTTGAGCGCGAGCACCGCGATCGAGGCGAGCAGCACAATATGCCAAATAGTCATCGCTCCCCCATCGGATCGGGCTCGGCTTCGGCGATGTCGCTCTCGCGCGTACCAAAGAAGTTCGTGAGGCCAACAACGACGGCAACGAGCGCAGCAGCAAGCACCGGAACGCCTGCAGGCAGAACCGGCATCAGCACGGCCGCAACGAGCGCAGCACCAATCGCGACCACAATCGGCTGAAGTTGCTTGAGGCGAGGCCAAAGTAAGCCAAGGAAAGCTGCAGCAGCGGCCGCATCGAGACCATAGCGGCTCACATCGCCCAACTGATCACCAATCAGCGCACCGATCAATGTGGTGAGATTCCAGCCAACGTAGATGACGAGGCCCGTCCACCAGAAACCCGCACGCTGGCTCTCGAGCGTGGGCTGCGCAGTCGAGACCGCGGTGGTCTCATCGATCGTCAAGTGGCCGGCCAACACCCGTTTCAGCACGCCCGGACCAATCATCGGCGCAACCCGCAGCGCATACAACGAATTGCGTGTTCCCAGGAGCACAGCGCTAGCAATCGCCGCACCGCCAGCAGAGGCTCCTCCGGTCGCCAGAACTCCCACCAACGCGAACTGAGACCCACCAGAAAACATCAGCAAGCTCAGCACGCAGGTTTGCCAGACATCCAGCCCGGCAGCGACGGAAAGCGCGCCAAAAGAGATGCCGTAGGCCGCAACGGCGAGCCCCACCGCGAAACTCGATCGAATAGCCGCAGAGACCTCAGGTGATCGTGTGCGTTTAGTTTCGGTCACACTGTGCGCCCTGAAGAAACCAGTCCTGTTTCGTAGGCGAACAGGACCAGCTGAACGCGATCGCGCGCCATCAGCTTTGCCATAATGCGAGAGACATGCGTTTTGGCCGTGAGCGGACTCAGGAAGAGCTTCTCGCCTATCTCTGCGTTCGTGAGCCCCTGACCCACGAGGGCAAGAACTTCGCGCTCACGCGACGTGATTGCTGTAAGGATGCTGTCGTCGACAGCCGCCGAGGACCCACTGGCAAATTTAGCCAGCAAGCGCTTCGTGACGCCAGGGCTCAGTAGTGCATCGCCCGCAGCCACGACCCGCACTGCGCGGATCAACTCCACCGGCTCAGTGTCTTTCACGAGGAAACCGCTCGCGCCGGCCCTGATAGCACGGGCAACATACTCATCAACTTCGAACGTTGTCACTACAACAATCCGGGTCGCAGCGAGTTCGGGGAAGGTCGCGATCCGCTCTGTCGCCCACAAACCATCGCCCTCGGGCATCCGGATGTCCATGAGCACCACATCGGGACGCTCACGGCGCACAACATCAATCACTTCGGTGCCGGTTGCAGCCTCGCCAACGACCTCAATGTCGTCTTCAGCGTCAAGTAAGCTACGGAAGCCGGCACGAATCAGTTGCTGGTCGTCAGCAATGACAACGCGAATCATACGGATGCCGTTCGACGCGGAATGCGTGCCGTCACGAGTGCGCCACCCGCTACTGATTCGCCCAGGTGGAGGGTACCGCCCAAGAGGTCGGCTCGTTCACGCATGCCTAGCAAGCCTCGCCCCTCGTTATAGACGGCGTCGTCGATTCCAACTCCGCTGTCGGCAATCGTAACGAGATAGTCGCCCCCGTCGTAGCCGACGCTGACGCCCACCTCGGTTGCATTGGCGTGACGAACAATATTGGTCAGAGACTCTTGCACGACTCGGTAGAGAGCCAGTTGCACGGCCGTCGGGGTCTCGGATGAAACCTCACAGGATATCTGCACCTCCAACCCTTGAGAGCGCACCGACTCGACGAGACTGTTCAATCGGGAAAGATCCGGTTCTGGCACGGGCGGCACGGCATCGCCATCGAGGTTGTCGTCGTCTGTGCCCTCTGTGCGCAGCATCCCCAGCAGCGATCTGACTTCATCAAGCGCTTCCTTGCTGGAGCTCTTGATGCTGGCTAGGGCAGCTTCAGCCTGCTCGGGCTGCTTGTGCATCAAGTGAAGCCCAACGCCAGCCTGAACATTGATCTGGCTCAGTGAGTGCGCCAGAACATCGTGAAGTTCTCGCGCAATACGAACGCGTTCGGCGCGCATTTCTGAATCGCGTCGATCAGCGAATGCTTGCTGAAACTGCACAAAGTGTTCGCTGCGTCGCCGATTGGATTCAGCGAATCCGAGAACAAGCAGCAAGCCGAGAGTCGTGACAACGATGCGGGGTGGCTCGAGCGCGATACCCGCCAAGAGAGCGGCCAACAGAGTCGCCTCCCACACGACGATCAGCGAGATCCACGTCCACGTGCGCGCGCCTCGCGAAATGGCAATCACGATCGCGAATGCCAAGGCCACATACGGCGGAGAGATGACCGAATACCCGAGCAGGAAGTCGGCAGCGGCCGCAGCCGACATGATGGCAATGATCGGCCCTGGATACTGGCGAACCCAGGTCAATAAGACCGGCCCGACAATCGAGAGCAGAATGAGGGCAATGCTCGACGCACCAAATTCATCGGCGTGCACAACGCTGATCACGGTGATCGGCACTTGCACGATCAGCGAAATGAGCACCGGTAGCCACAGCCGCACCATGGTTGACCGTCGAGAGCGCGGAAAGCCGAAACGCTGACCCTTCATCATCGCGTCAACCATGGCACTGGCAGTGCGGGTCGATCGATCGGATGAGCGCATGCCTCGATGCTAGTTGTCCACCGCGCCGTACACATCGGCTCTGCGGCGCACGCCGCGCTACTCCCTGCGGAGTACGGGTCAGATGCACCGTGCTCGATAGCGAACGCCAGAAAGGATGGCGCTCGAAACCGGTGCCCCAAAAACACGGCTCCGGAATGCACAAAGTCCCGGCCACCTTAATGGCCGGGACTCATAAGCTCCTCGACTTGGACTCGAACCAAGAACCTACCGGTTAACAGCCGATTGCTCTGCCAATTGAGCTATCGAGGATCGCTGTGCAACGGAACTACTTTAGCAAATGATTGCGCACATCAAAAACCATCAGGCGATTCGAGCAAGGTAGGTCGGCGAAAGCACCCGGGTCGGCGGTGCAATCAGCTTAGGGATGCCGTTCTCATCGAGGCGGAAACTGGCGACGGAGTGCGAAAACTGGTTGCTCACGTGCAAAACATCGTCGTGCATGACAATGTGCCGCGGCCAATCGCCCTCGCACGACACAGCGGTGAGGGGCGCAACGCTGCGGCCGTCTTCGGCAATGGTGAGCACCGCAATGAGGTTGCTGCGGCGCACACCGACATAAGCGTGACGACCATCAGCAGAGATGGCGATCGCGGAGGCCTGGTCGCCTTCGATAGCGCCCGGCAGTGCGACAGCACAGAGTTGGTGAAGTGCACGATCGCGCCACTCGAACACGAGGAAGCCAAGCCCGTGTTCTCCCACAATGTAGAAAAGGTCGCCGGGGCGAGCCACAATGTCACGCGGACCGAATCCGGCAGGCAGCACCACCTCATCCACCTGGCTCAGCGTGAAGTCGCTGTAGTTGAAGATTCGGATGCGGTCAGCACCGAGATCGAGGGTGAAGAGTGTCGAGTCGTCAACGAAGAGTGATGAGTGAGCGTGTGGGCCCTCCTGCTGAGGTCGTGGCCCGGTGCCTGTGGTTTCTTGCACATGCCGACTTTCAAGCGCGCCTGAGTTCGTCGATCGCTCGAGCACACCGAGCGTTCCGGTGCCATAGTTGGCCGCGATCACCGTCGAGCCCCACACAGTGATGTGACACGGCAACTTGCCACCGGAGGAGGCGCTGCTCTTATTGCTGAGAGTCTCGCCGTCGCGGTCAAACGCTGCAACCTGACCCGAACCCTCAAGAGTCGCGAAAACCTGCTCGCCGTCAACGACAAGGAACGATGCTGAGGGCGCCGCAGTGGCCAGATGCGACAGTTCGAGCGACCCATCTGTGCGGCTGCGCATCACCGAAATACCTTCGGATTCGCACTCCATGTCTGGCCCAAACCCTCCCACCAGCCAGGTCGACGGGGAATGTGCGATCAGATCAGTGCTGTTCACTTGTGAGTTCCACAAGCGAATTGGCGAGTCCCCGCACGTAGGGATGCCAGGGGTCGGACAGAACTTCCTCAAGTTCACCAATACCCACCAAGATTCCGCGATGCATCACTGCGATGTTGGTCGATATGCGGCGGACCGCAGCAAGGTCAGCGGTGACAAGAAGCGCGGAAAACGAGCGATCGCGTTGAAGGTCGACAATGAGATCGAGAATGGCCGCACGCACGTTGACATCGATTCCCGCGGTGGGGTCATCGGCGACCAGCAATTGCGGTTCGAGGATCATGGACCGAGCGATTGCGACACGCTGACGCTGCCCCTTGCTCAGCTCGTATGGATAGCGATTCATCACCGAGAGCGGCAACCGCACGGTGTCAATGAGCGTCGCTACGGCCTCGGCAGCTTCGCGCTGATTGAAACGGCGATCGCGCACAAAGATCGGCTCGGCAATATTTTCACCGATGGTGAGTCGGCCGTTGAGCTGGTTGCCAGCATCCTGAGGCAGATATCCAACGCGCAGGCTCAAATGGTCTCGCTTGCGTCGACTCACCGATCTGAGCTCGGTTCCCATGACGCTCAGCTCGCCCCCGCTGAACAGCGGCGATCCGAAAGCACCAGTCTCGGCCTGGAGTGCGACCGCCTTGGCGAGGGTGCTCTTTCCCGAGCCACTCTCGCCAACGACGGTCAGCACTTCACCTGCGGCAATCTCAAAACTCAGTCCGTTGACGGCAACCGAACGTGTTTCTGGGTTGCGCGACGGGTAGCGCAACGACAAGTCGCGCGCGATCACTGTTGGCTGAGTAGAAGTCACCTCGTTAATCTACGGCAGTCAGCGACCTCAGTGCTTCGCGACGCTCAGCTTGCTCCCGTGGATCGGGAACCGGAAGCGATGCAAGCAAGCGCTGCGTGTACGGATGCTGCGGGTTTCCGAGCACATCAGAGCCAACGCCCTCTTCAACGAGCTTTCCCTTGTAGAGCACAGCAATACGGTCGGAGAGCATGTCGACAACCGCGAGATCGTGGCTGATGAACAACGCCGCGAATCCAAGATCCTGCTGAAGACCAGCAAACAGCTCAAGAACCTTCGCCTGGACCGACACGTCAAGCGCACTTGTCGGTTCATCGGCGATCAGTAGACGCGGCCGCAACGCAAGCGAGCGGGCGAGACTTGCGCGCTGACGTTGGCCACCACTGAGCTCGTGCGGGTAGCGATCGGCGAAGGCGCGCGGCAATTGCACCGCTTCAAGCAGTTCGTCAACGCGCTTGCGGGCATCCTTGGGGTCCTGAGCCTGACCGTGAACGATCAGAGGTTCCGCAACGCACTCCGCGATCGTCAGCAGCGGGTTAAAGCTGGATGCCGGGTCCTGAAACACAAACCCAATTTCGCCACGAACCGGCCTAAACTTGCGCTCCTTGAAGCCCAGCATTTCGTGACCAAGAACCTGCAGCGAGCCGCCACTAATCTTGTTGAGACCGCCGATGGCACGGCCGATTGTGGTCTTGCCCGATCCGCTCTCGCCAACAAGACCGAGAACTTCTCCCGGAGAAATGCTGAAACTAACGCGATCTACGGCCCGGAAGGGTGGTGTGCCGAAGCGGCCTGGGAACGATATCTCCAAGTCTTTTGCCACAACTAGGGGCTCGACGTGAGTGTCACCGCCCGCTTCCTTGCGGTCAGTGACCCGAGCAGCAGCACGCGCGGCACCGGTGCCGATGCGAGGCACAGCGGCAAGCAGCTTCTGCGTGTACGGGTGATGAGCAGAATCAAAGAGCTGCTGAGCGGGAGCCTCTTCAACAAGCTTGCCCTCGTACATCACAGCTACCCGGTCAGCAAGATCGGCCACAATGCCCATGTTGTGAGTGATCAGGATGATCGCGGCACCAAACTCATCACGACACCGACGAAGCAGGTCGAGAATTTCGGCTTGGACAGTGACATCCAGAGCGGTAGTTGGCTCGTCAGCGACAATCAACTCAGGCTCAAGCACAAGCGCCATCGCAATGACAACGCGCTGCTTTTGTCCGCCGGAGAATTGATGCGGGTAGTAGTCGACCCGGCGTTCTGGCTCGGGAATCCCTACCTTGCGCAAGATCTCAATCGCCTTGATACGCGCCTGCTTCTTGCTGACTTTGCCGTGCGCCCGAAAGCCTTCCGCGATCTGCCAGCCAACGGTGAAGACAGGGTTGAGAGCTAGCGAAGGTTCCTGAAAGACCATGGCGACATCGACACCACGCAACTCGCGCAGTCGCTTCCCCGACATGCCAATCACGTTTTTGCCGTTGAGCAGGATCGCTCCACGCGAGACCGCAGTCTCAGGGAGAAGACCGAGCAAAGACTTAGCCGTAACACTCTTGCCGCTGCCGCTCTCACCCACAATCGCCAGCACCTCGCCAGGGGTAACCGTCAGTGAAACGTCATCGACCGCTTTCACATCTCCGCCGTCAGTGGCGAACGTCACTTCGAGATTCTTGATCTCAACAATGTCGCTCATGAGCGAGCCTCCAAAGGATCGATCGTTATCTCGCTGCCATCACTGTCGACGGTGTCGAGGGCTGAGGTCTCAAGAATCGGCGCCGACTGATCTGCACGACGACGAGTGCGCAATCGCGGATCAGCAAGGTCATTGAGGCTCTCCCCCACGAGGGTAATCCCGAGCACAACGAGCACAATAGCCATACCGGGGAACAGTGACGTCCACCAGATACCGCTCGTGACATCCGAAATCGACTTGTTGAGGTCGTAGCCCCACTCTGCAGCAGCGGACGGCTCGATACCGAAACCGAGGAACCCGAGACCAGCCAGCGTCAGAATTGCTTCTGAACTATTGAGCGTGAAGATCAACGGAAGGGTGCGAGTGGCGTTGCGGAACACGTGACGGAACATGATGCGAGGCGTGCTCGCACCGAGAACCTTTGCCGACTCAACATACGCTTCCGACTTGATCCGCACAGTTTCTGCACGGATCACACGGAAGTACTGCGGTATATAAACAACCGTGATCGAGATCGCCGCCGCAAAGACACCGCCCCAGAAACTCGATCGACCACCGCTAATAGCGATTGCCGCAACGATCGCCAGCAACAGTGTCGGGAACGCGTAAACAGCATCGGAGATTACAACCAGAACGCGGTCGAGCCAGCTTCCGAGGTAACCCGAAACCAGTCCCAGAAGCACACCGGCAAAAATCGACAACGAGACGGCAACGACGATCACCAGAAACGCAGTGCGCGATCCCCAGATAACCCGCGACAGCACGTCATAGCCACCGACCGTGGTGCCAAGGATGTGCTCGCCACCAGGAGGAACTTGAGCGCCGAAAGTGCCGTCAGCATCGCGCAGTTGCGAGAAGCCATACGGCGCTAGCAGAGGTGCAAATAGGGCGGTGAACAAGAAGATTCCGGTCAGGATGAGACCGGCAACGAGCATTCCGCGCTGCAGGCCGACGGCCTGACGCACGTGGTGCACGACGGGCAAACGCCGCCAGATACGAACCAATCGAGAGGATGTCGTAGTCATGATTAGTACCTCACTCTCGGGTCGATGATCGCCGCAATTATGTCGACGATGAAGTTGGTGAGCGCAACGATCACGGCCAGCAGCACAACAATGCCCTGCACCGCAACAAAGTCACGAGCGCCCAGATACTCGACGAGCTTGAAACCGAGACCCTTCCATTCGAAGGTGGTTTCCGTCAGCACCGCGCCTCCAAGCAAGAGCGCGATCTGCAAACCGATTACCGTAATTATCGGGATGAGCGCAGGCTTGTAGGCGTGCTTGCGCACGAGACGGAATTCGCTAACGCCACGTGAGCGAGCGGCATCCACATAGTCCATCGACAGCGAGCCGATGACGTTCGTGCGGACCAGACGCATGAAGATGCCTGCCGTAAGCAGGCCGAGGGCGAGGCCGGGCAGCACCGCGTGAGAGAGTACGTCTCCGATTGCCGCCGGACTCCCCAAACGGATCGCGTCAATCAGGTAGATTCCCGACTTGTTGTCGAGAGTGGTGAGTTGCAATTCGGTGCGAGTGGATGCGCGGCCCGCGACCGGCAACACCTTGAGCCACACAGCGAATACCAGCTTGAGAAGCAGCCCGGCGAAGAAAACCGGGGTGGCGTAGGCGAGGATCGCGGCGACACGCAGCACTGCGTCTGGCCACTTATCCCGGAAGTATGCCGCAACCATTCCCAGCGGGATACCAACGATCAGCGCAACCAGAATCGCGTATGACGCGAGCTCAAGAGTGGCACTTCCGTAGGTCACGAGAAGTTCTGAGACCGGGCGACCATCGGTGATCGCCGTACCGAAGTTGCCAGTAAAGATCTGCCCCAGGTACTCAAAGTACTGGACCAGAATCGGGCGGTCATAACCGGCCGAACTAATACGTTCTGCAAGCTGAGCGGCAGTCAGACGGCCACCGAGCGCCGCGGTGATGGGATCACCGATCGACCGCATCAATACGAACACCATCGTTACGAGGATGAACACGGTCGGAAAAATGAGAAGGAAACGGACGATAAGAAAACGAGCAAGAGGATTTGTAATCCCCCGAGGACGCCGGGTGGGCGTTGGAGACGGTGCCGGATCGATCACGGCGGAAGCAAACTGCGACATACCTACCTATCGTGCAGAGAATGAAGACGAGGGGGTGACCCACATTGTGTGTGGGTCACCCCCTATTCGTCACAACGTTAGACAAAGGCCTAACTGGGGCGAATTACCCCTAGTTTTTTGCCAAGCTGCCGTAGCGGAACTTGAACGAACCGTCGAGCGTAGCTCCGGTGACGTCCTTGCCTGTTACAGCGATCTGCGCTCCCTGAAGGAACGGTACGGTCGACAGCTGAGCCGCAACCTTCGCCTGGATTTCCTCGATCATTCCCTCACGCACGGCAGGGTCGAGTTCGGTTGCCTGAGCCACGATCAGATCGTTGACTTCAGCATCCGCGTAGTGGTTGCCGAGGAAGTTACCATCACCGAAGAA
The DNA here is from genome assembly GCF_054957775.1 of Rhodoglobus galactosidasius. Taxonomy (NCBI): domain Bacteria; kingdom Bacillati; phylum Actinomycetota; class Actinomycetes; order Micrococcales; family Microbacteriaceae; genus Rhodoglobus; species Rhodoglobus galactosidasius. Next base: position 93,518 of record NZ_JBQIAV010000005.1, read on the forward strand.
CGGGGTCAGGTAGTTGTCAGCGTCGGAGTAGTCAGGGAACCAACCCAGCTGGTACGCGGGGTAAGCATCTGCCGTGCGCTCCTTGGCGTACGTGACCCACTCAGTCGACTGCAGGTTGACGTCGAAGATTCCCTCGACCTCAAGCTGGCTCTCAACAAGCGCGTACTCGTCACCCGAGGACTCACCGTAGTGGTCTGGGTTGTACTGCAAGTTGAGCGTCACAGGAGTCTCAACACCGGCATCCGCAAGACGCTTCTGCGCTGCTTCGGTGCTTGGTCCGCCCTCACCGTCGCCGTAAAGGTCCTTGAGAACCTCAGTTGCGCCGGTCAGTCCGTCGGGAACGTAGGAGTACAACGGCAGGTAGGTGCCTTTATAAACCTGGTCTGAGATTTCCTGACGGTTGATGAGGTCAGCAACGGCTCCACGAACTGCAAGAGACTTTGCTTCGTCAGCTTCAGGAGTCGCAGCACCGAAGGGCTGGGTGTCGAAGTTGAACACGATGTAGCGGATCTCTCCACCAGGGCCTACGACGACATTGACGTTGTCATTGCCTTCGAGGTCCGCAACGTCGGTAGCCGAAAGGCTACGGTGCGCGACATCAATGTTGCCCTCTTGTACATCGAGCTTCAGGTTCGAAGCGTCGGTGTAATACTTGAGCGTGATGCTATCGGTCGCTGCAGCGCCAAGCACGCCCTGGTACTCAGGGTTGGACTTGAACGCAACGATGTTGTTGAAGTCGTAGCTGTCGATAACGTACTGGCCAGCAAATGCGTTGCCGTCGACGATGTCAGCGTCGGGGGTAACGGCGTCTGCTGCGAATACATCTTCGTCAACGATCGGCGCAGCAGGGCTCGACAGGATCTGTGCGAACGTCTGGTCGTTGCCATTCTTCAAGTGGAATATGACTGTGGTCTCGTCGACGGCTTCAACGCTGTCAATGTTGCCGAGAAGAACGGCAGGGCCGTTTTCGTCAGCAATAGCGACCTGACGATCGAAGCTGAACTTCACGTCAGAAGACGTGAGGTCGTTGCCGTTGGCGAACTTGAGGCCCGACTTGAGCACAACCGTGTACTCGTCGTCGCTCGTGTACTCCGCCGACTCTGCGATGTCAGGTTCAACATCGGAGGTGCCCAGCGGGGAGTTGAGCAGGAACGGGAAAACTTGGTTCATCAGTGCAAACGAACCGTTGTCGTATGAACCGGCCGGGTCGAGGAACGTGACCTTGTCAGTCGTGCCCACGATAAGCGACTCAGAACCGCCACCGCTGGAGGAGTCTCCTCCAGCTTGGCAGCCAGTCAAAGCGAGCGCGAACGCTGCTGAACCGGCAACTACAGCAAGGATTCGCTTGCTGTTCTTGGATGCGGATGTCATATCCGTCTACCTCTTCCTGTTGCGTGCAGAAAATGCGACGGCGCGTTTGTAGGCGCCGCGCATCGTAGTTTTCCAATAGAAACACAAAGTGACGGGCAAGCTCAACGTTGTTGGCATCCAAATGAACGATGTTTACACGAACGCAACCAAGTGAGTAAAACTGCTAGTCCTCGCGCAGGGCACGACGCTCTGCTTCGATCCTCATGAGGTCACGTTGAGTCTGCACATAGCGGGCTGGATCGCTCTCCCGATCCATGCGTTGCAGTACCCCAAGAAGCTCACGTTTTTGGCGCAATAGGTCCCGCTCAACCAGATCAGTTGTCACTTGAACGCAGTACACCGGGATGCGGTCTTCGCGCTCAGGAATCGGCGCAACACTCAGTTGCTTGACGAATGTCGAGAACGACTGAGGTACCTCGTCCGCGACCGCTGATGCCCAGCCTGGCAGCAGCGCACTCTCAACCTGCGACGCAATCGCATCGCGAACTACCGCAAGAGTGTTATCGGCAAACGCTATCTGGGTGAGCTTACGGATGAGCTCGTCACCGACGACATCCGGATGCTGCAGCACAGCCATAAGCGCGTCGCGCTCAAGGCGCGTAGTGGCATCAGTCTTAAGGCCCATGATCGACGGACCCTGCTCGTGCGCCAGCTCCGGTGCCGCAGCCGCTGAGCCAGGGCGACTTCCTACGCCCGAGCCAGAGCCAGAGCCAGCACCGGGGCCGGAGCCGGAAGTCGACGACGCTGCTGCCGGACCAGCGCTGGGCGCCTGACGCTTTGCCGACGTCACCGCGCTCTGAACCTCGCTGGGTTCCATGCCGAGCCAGCCAGCGACACTGCGCACATAGCCAATACCGAGTGCCTGATCACGAATGCCCGCGACGACCGGCGCTGCGGCGCGCAAAGCAGCTACGCGACCCTCAACGGTCTCGAGATCGTGCACGGCCAACTCACGGCGAATCTTGAACTCAAACATGGGCTTGCGCGTGCTGACAAGACGACGAACAGCACCATCGCCCTTTTTGAGCCGAAGGTCGCAAGGATCGAGACCGTCAGAGGCCACCGCAACGAACGTTTGTGCGGCGAAACGGTGCTCTTCGGCGAACGCACGGTTCGCGGCCTTCTGGCCCGCCTCATCCGGGTCGAAAGTGAAAATCACTTCGCCGGTGGCGGTGGTGTCCGCATTGTCGTAGTCGCCGATCATCCGTCGAACGATCTTGATGTGGTCGACACCGAACGCGGTGCCACAGGTAGCAACAGCGGTCGTGACGCCGGCAAGATGGCAGGCCATGACATCCGTATAGCCCTCAACAACAACGATCTGCTTGCTGCGAGAAATGTCTTTCTTGGCGAGGTCGAGCCCATAGAGCACCTGGCTCTTGTGATAAACGGGAGTCTCGGGCGTATTGAGGTACTTGGGGCCCTTGTCGTCATCGAGCAAGCGACGCGCACCAAAGCCAAGAGTTTGGCCAGTGACATCGCGAATCGGCCACACCAGACGCCCACGGAACCTGTCGTAATAGTCGCCGCGCTCCCCCTTGCCTATGAGACCTGCGACCACAAGTTCGTCAGAGGTAAAGCCGAGTGTATTCAGGTGCTTCGTGAGGGAACCGCCGCGGGGCGCAAAACCGATACCGAATCGCTCGGCTGCCGACTGGTCGAACCCGCGCTCTCCCAAGAAGCTGCGCCCGGGTTCTGCCTCAGGGGTCGCTAGTTGGGCGACGAAAAAGTCGGATGCCGCCTGATTGGCAGCGAGGATGCGTGCGCGGTTGCCGTGATCAGTTGCCGCGCCGCCATCCTCATAGTGCAGCTCATAGCTGATGCGGCCAGCAAGGCGCTCAACAGCTTCGGAGAATGAGACGTGGTCCATGCGCTGCAGGAACGTGAAAACGTCGCCGCCTTCACCGCATCCGAAGCAGTGGTAGAAACCCACCTGCGGTCGAACATGGAAGCTGGGGCTGCGCTCTTCGTGGAAAGGACACAGGCCCTTCATCGAGCCGGAACCCGCACTCTTGAGAGTGACATAGTCGCCAACGATATCGGCGAGGTTAGTGCGCGAACGCACCTCGTCGATATCGCTTCTTTTGATCAGGCCAGCCACATTCGTAATTGTAGGCTCACCGGCCGGTGACTCTAGCCAACTAGCCGTGTATGCCACGCCATTGCGGACTGATCCGTGAGGCTAGCCACCTGATCTACTACTGCGCGCTTGCGCTGGTGATCATTCTCAGCGGAATTCCAATCGGCAGTGAACCCGGAATCGAGGTTGCTCGGGCCTGTCCACAGCAGAACATCGGCGAGTTCAGTGAGCACGTCACGCTGCTGTTGGTAGATCGGTCGACGAGCGTTTGTTGACATCACGAATGCGGCGACGATTCCCTTGAGCACGGCGATCTCGGCCTGGATCTCGTGAGGCACGATGAGACTTCCGCCGAAACGGGCAAGGGCGACGGTGGGGTGGGCTTCGCGTGTGGCCTGAACAGCCGCTCCAGCGAAGCGACCGATGAGCTGGCTCGTGAGGTTCTTGAGGAGGCCGTGGGCTGCACGGCTGCCATCCCACTGGTCAATCCACGGCTCGAGAAGATCAAGACGGTCAAAGGCCGCGATGAGTTCCTCGTGCGTGAACTCGCCTCCAATCCACTCGAACATCGACTTCACGAGGTCGTCGTGGTTGACGCGGGCGCCCAGCGCGGTGACGTCAATAAAATCGCCAACAATCGCATCCTCGAAGTCATGCACCGAATAGGCGATGTCGTCGGACAGATCCATGACTTGCGCTTCGATACAGCGCTGACGGTCGGGGGCGCCCGAACGCAGCCATTCGAAGGCTGCTGTGTCGTCGTCGAAGAACCCGTATTTGCTGCGACCACTGGGGTCAGGAATGCCCTGAGCGCTCGGCCAGGGGTACTTGGTGCTCGCATCCAAGCTTGCCCTAGTGAGGTTGAGGCCGTAGCTCTTGCCCTCAGGGCCAAACACCTTGGGTTCGATGCGGGTCAGCAGTCGCAGGGTCTGGGCATTACCCTCGAAGCCGCCAATGTCATCCGCCCACTCATTGAGCGCGCGCTCACCGTTGTGCCCGAACGGCGGATGCCCGATGTCGTGCGAGAGGCACGCAGTGTCGACCACATCGGGGTCGAGACCCAGACTGTCGGCCAACTCGCGGCCGACCTGCGCAACCTCAAGAGAGTGCGTCAGACGGTTGCGGGCAAAGTCGGTGCCCATCGTGGGGCTCAAAACCTGCGTCTTCGCAGCAAGGCGGCGGAGGGCACTCGAGTGCAACACCCGCGCACGATCGCGCGCAAAATCGCTACGACGACTCGAGTGCTGCTCGGGGAACCAACGCTCTGCGTCGGCCTCGGTGTAGCCCTTAGCCGCCACTGGTGCTCAATTCTGCTTGGTTGAGTTCGCTACGGTGCATCTCCTGCAGCTCGCGGCTATCGAGCCAACCCTGCGGAAGCGACGGCTTCTTAGGGGTGCCAGCGCGACCACGCTGACCTTCGGCATCAGCACCCGGATATTGCTGCGACCAGTCAAGCTGGCCGAGAAGGTCATCGAGTTGCGCCAGAGACTGAACCGTTGCCATTCCGGCACGCAATTCGCCACCGACCGCATAGCCCTTGAAATACCACGCGACATGCTTGCGGATGTCGCGGCAGGCACGATCCTCTTCGCCAAAGAACTCGACGAGCAACTCTGCGTGCCGCTTGAACGCGGCCGCAACCTGGCCAAGTGTTGGCTCCGCCTTGAGGGTTTCACCACGGAAAGCGGCGGCGAGGTCACCGAAAAGCCACGGACGACCAAGGCAACCGCGACCGACAACAACCCCGTCGCATCCGGTCTCATCGACCATGCGGAGTGCATCCGCTGCACTCCAAATGTCACCGTTGCCGAGGATGGGGGTATCGGTGATCGTGTTCTTGAGTTTCTCGATAGCCGACCAGTCAGCCGTGCCCGAGTAGAACTCTGCGGCCGTGCGTGCGTGCAGTGCAATGCTGGCAACACCAGCCCCAGCGCCAACGCGGGCAGCCTCCAGATAGGTCAAATGGTCAGAGTCAATGCCCTTGCGCATCTTGATCGTCAGCGGCACGTCGCCGGCGGCCTTAACAGCGCCCTCAACGATGTCGCGGAACAAGTCGATCTTCCACGGGAGAGCCGCTCCCCCACCCTTGCGAGTGACCTTGGGCACGGGGCATCCAAAGTTCAAATCAATGTGGTCGGCACGGTCTTCGGCCACCAGCATCGTCACGGCCTCAGAGACCGTCTTAGGGTCGACACCATACAGTTGGATGCTGCGCGTCGTTTCGGATTCGTGGTGCGTGATCAGCCGCATGCTTTCGGGCGTGCGCTCAACCAGCGCGCGGCTCGTGATCATTTCGCTGACATACAACCCCGCACCATATTCGCGGCACAAACGCCGAAAAGCGGTGTTGGTGATGCCCGCCATGGGCGCCAGAACGACGGGTACGTCGAGCTCAAGACGCCCAATAGATAGCTGTGGCGCGACACGCGGGTCGGCAGGGGCAAGAATGGTCACACAGTAATTGTCCCACGGCGCGCCTGATCCGACGCCGCACATACCGGGAGGCCCCGAATGACGGCAGGAACCGACCGCGTTCGCGACGATGCCGAACGCCGTGGAATCCCGATCGAAATCGTCGAACGTCCGCCAGCACAGTCGCTCGAGCACGCCGCTGAGCTCTTGGGCATCACGCCAGCCGAGATCGTGAAGTCGCTTGTCATCAAACGCAGCGATGGCAGCTACCTTTTTGCCCTCGTGCCTGGTGATCGCCAAATATCGTGGCCCAAACTGCGTGCCGTCGTCGGCGTCAATAAGCTCCGGATGCCCGAAGCCGAACTTGCCCTCGAAGCCACCGGGTTTGCGCGCGGCACCATCACCCCACTCGGCAGCAGCACCGCCTGGCCCGTGTTCGCTGACGAACGCATCACTGGCAAGCGAGTCTCGATGGGTTCAGGAGACCACGGCTATGCCGCGTGGGTTCACACCGATGACCTCATCGGTGGCCTCGACGCGACCATCGCCGACATCACTATCGAAGGGTCAACAAACTAGTGGCACTCGACAATCACCCCAATGTCTTCCGCTTCGAAGGTCGCACGTGGGTAAGCATGGCACCGCGAGACGAAGCAATTACGCAGCTTCGCGCCCAGCGAGAGTGGGATGCCACAAATACAAAACTTCAGCGATGGTGGGTCGCCATCACGATCGGGGCTGTGGTCGGCGTGGCTTCGACCCTGGCGCTCGGCACGGTGGCGGAAGCGGATCCGACGGGGTACCTGCTGCTGCTTCCGCTCGGATTCGGCGTCGGTGCCGTCCTGGGAGCGCTCGTGAACAAGCGGTTCACTGCGCCTGATGGGCAGCATGCATCACTTCCGGATCGCCCCACGACTGTGCCCCTTACGCACGTGCCCTCAAGAGTCGCGCGGGCTGCTCCCCCTCACTCGACCGCAACAGAAATCATCGAATGGGCGAACAGAGGCTTCGTCGGCTAACGCTGGTTTACGAACCCACGCGAGTCCGGCGCCACAATCAGCGACTAAACGAGTCCTTCGTCGATCTGGCGGTTGACGAAGGCTTGAGAGCGGTGGTCGTCAACGACGCATGCGTCACCCTCGCAAACACCAACATTGGGGTCACCGACCTGCTGTAGATCGAAGGTCGGGATGGGCTTCGTTACGGCGTCCATGGGTTATGCATCTCTTTCGGTAAGTACCTGTGTGAGAACGTTAGCGAAAGTTTCACTTTCTTGCGCGCCCGAAACCCCATATTTGCCGTCAATCACGAAGAATGGCACACCCTGGATGCCATATTGCATGGCAACTTCCATGTCTGCCTTCACTGCGGGCAGGTATTCGCTCGACTCGAGAACGCGAATCACTTCGTCGCGGTCGAAGCCAATGGATGCCGCGATATCCGCGAGATCCTCGATGCGGCCGACATGCTCGGTCTTGATGAAGTAGGCGTCGAGCAGGCGCTCTTTCATCTCAAGCTGGCGGCCCTGAGCCTTGGCGTAGTGCAGAAGTTCATGAGCTTTGACCGTATTGGTCTGGTGGATGTGCTCGTAGTCGTAGTCGAGCCCCAGGCTCGTCGCAATATCGGTCACACGAGTGAGCATCTCTTCGACCTGCGGCATTGGCAAGCCTTTGCGCTCGCTCAAGAACTGAATCGGGGTGCCTTCGTACTCAACAGGGGTGTCTGGTGCGAGCTCAAAGGAGTGGTACTCGATCTTGACCGCAACGCCCGAGCTTTCGATTGCGGCTTCGAACCGTCGCTTTCCGATGTAGCACCAAGGGCACTGAACATCAGACCAGATGTCGATTTTTACGGGCTCGTTCGCAGTTGCAGCAGTTTCATTCACTGTGATCTCAACACCCCGCAGCTATAGGTATTCCCCGCCGCTCCAATCGAAAATTCAGGAATCCCCGCCAAGTGCGGCTGTGCGCGCCTGATAGCACAGGTGTCCTGCACCTCATCCGGACGAAATTCCTGAATTTCCGAAGTTGCGCGGGGCGTGGGATGCCAGCGCCATCCTGACCGCTCGGGAGAAGAGGTCCCACTGGGTGAACACCATTTTTGCGCTCACGCTCATCGCGTGAAAACCAACGATCGTGATCTCGATGCTTTTCAGGTGGTCTTCTTCGAAGGTGTGCGCATGAAACTGTTTCCCGTTGATCTCGAGTCCGACAATATTGTCAATAACCATATCTATTCGCTTATTCCCGACGGCGACCTGAATCTCAACGGTGTGACCAGCAAGCCTCAATCGCGTGCGTGCGAGGCTTTCCGGAAGGCTTTCGCACCTGCCATCCACCCACGACCTGATCCACCGTTTGTGACGAGGCAGGCTGAGGATCAACTGCTCGAAGTCGAAGTGGTCAATCCGCGCCGTGTACAGTGCCCAATCGATAGCAGCAACCGCTGTCTCGAGATCCTCGTCTACCACCACTCTCCGAAGGGCCTCAGCCAGACCGACGTGCCAGACAGATCCGCGTTCGCCGCTGAATGGCGGATCCCAATGCAGACGCACTCCGCGGCGCGCCCCAATTAGTTTCTTTCGGTTCCACTGATTGCGCAATCGCGCCGCGTTCTGCGGAACCGAAACGTGAAGCGGGTGCTCTCCAAGAACCCAACCGCCCCAGTCGCTGATGGCGGATATCCCGGTCAGTCGTCCGCCGACTCGAACCGCTCTCACCCGCGGTGCCGCGAGGTCCACCGTTGTGTACCAGCCTTGGCGCGCTCTCGCTACCGCCCCATCCCTGACCGCCCGGGTCAATTCGCAGTCTTGCGCACCTCGAGTCACAAGCTGGCGTTTCTGCGCGAGTCCGCCCAGCCCGTTGACTAGTGCCTGAATGTCCGTCATATAGAGAGCATCGAGGCGAAAGTTAGCGGCCGATCAGAAGCAGCATTGATCGGTGGACTTACCCCGTGTGTTACGGCTGTGGAGTAGCCGACAGCTTCGGAAATTCAGGAAATTAGTGGAATCGCTGTAGCGCTTGTCGGTATTCAGCGAGGCTGAAAGTCCTGCGCCCTCCGTTTTCCTGAGTTTCCGGGATAACAGTAACGGGAGCGGGCGGGAGCGAGCGGGAGCGGGCGGGAGCGGGCGGGAGCGGGCGGGAGCGGGCGGGAGCGCTGGCGCACCGGGAGCGTTGCTGGGACGCGCGCGCTATTCCCGCACAGCAGAAGCGAGCCCGAAACTTGTTCGGACCCGCTCGTGTAGTGCTGAAGTGTGGCTGAGTGATCGGGGTGCGTTAGCAGCCGATGAGCTCCTGGGCGAGGTAGCCGCGCAGTTCTTCCAGCGGCATGCGCTTCTGTTCCATCGTGTCGCGCTCGCGTACCGTTACCGCGTTATCGTCGAGCGAATCGAAGTCGATCGTGACGCAGAACGGCGTTCCGATTTCGTCTTGACGACGGTAGCGACGACCAATTGCGCCAGCATCGTCGAAATCGACATTCCAGAACTTGCGCAGGTCCGCTGCAACACTGCGTGCGAGCGGCGAGAGGCGTTCGTTGCGCGAGAGCGGCAGAACGGCAACCTTCACCGGCGAAAGACGGCGGTCGAGACGCAGCACAGTGCGCTTATCAACGCCGCCCTTGGCGTTGGGCGCTTCATCTTCGGCATACGCGTCGATGAGGAAAGCCATGAGTGCACGGGTGAGTCCGAACGCGGGCTCGATTACGTACGGTGTCCAGCGCTCGTCCTTGGCCTGATCGAAGTACGACAGGTCAGCACCGGATGCTTCGGAGTGCGTGCGCAGGTCAAAGTCGGTGCGGTTAGCGATACCCATGAGCTCGCCCCATTCGCTGCCAGCGAAGCGGAAACGGTACTCGACATCCACAGTGCGCTTGGAATAGTGCGAGAGCTTCTCTTCAGCATGCTCGTAGAAGCGCAGGTTGTCGGGGTTGATGCCGAGGTCGGTGTACCACTTCATGGATTCATCGATCCAGTACTGGTGCCACTCTTCATCCGTGCCGGGCTCGACAAAGAATTCCATCTCCATCTGCTCAAACTCACGCGTGCGGAAAATGAAGTTTCCTGGCGTGATTTCGTTACGGAACGACTTTCCGACCTGGCCGATACCAAACGGCGGCTTCATGCGCGCAGCGCCCATGACGTTGGCGAAGTTGGTGAAGATACCCTGAGCAGTCTCGGGACGCAGGTAGTGCATGCCCTCTTCGTTGTCGACAGGGCCGAGGTAGGTCTTCAGCAAGCCCGAGAAGTTCTGCGGCTCGGTCCACGATCCGGGCTGACCGGTGTCAGGGTCGCGGATGTCGGCAAGCCCGTTAGCAGGTGGGTGACCGTGCTTCTCTTCGTACGCTTCGAGAAGGTGGTCGGCGCGGTAACGCTTATGGGTGTGCAGCGACTCCACGAGCGGGTCAGAGAAGACCTCCACGTGCCCGGATGCTTCCCAGACCTTACGTGGCAGGATGACTGCGGAGTCAAGACCAACAACATCTTCGCGGCCCTGAACGATGGTCTGCCACCACTGCTTTTTGATGTTCTCTTTGAGTGCGGTTCCCAGCGGGCCGTAGTCCCAAGCTGAGCGTGAACCGCCGTAGATCTCTCCCGACTGGAAGACGAAACCTCGGCGCTTGGCGAGGTTGATAACGGCGTCGAGGGGGTTAGGCGTAGCCACAGAAACTCCAATAGTCAGCCGAGCTGGATGCACGGTCGGCGGGTGTCCAGTTTAGCTAGACACGCAGCGCCGCGATAACCGCAGCGACGTCTTCTTCCGTATTCCAGAGGTGGAATGCTGCGCGCAGCCGGCCGGCGCGAGCCGAAGCGGTGATTCCAGCAGCCGCGAGCTTGGCCAGATCGGTGCCACTCTCATCCGGCCAGGTCACAATCGCTTGGTTCTGTCGTTCGATTCCGAGTTTGTCGCACAGCATGTTGCCCAAGCGTGTGGTGTGCTCCCACACTTCGGCAATGTCGAGGTCGGCGAATAACGCGATCGACTGCTCGGCACCCACCCATGCTTGCCATGCGGGCGAAACGTCGAACTGGCGCGCATTCTTCGCAAGGTTCATCTCGGTGCCGTAGACACTGTTCCATACGTCGTCACCGGCGTACCAGCCCGCCTGAACGGGAGTGATGTGCTGCGCGAAATCCTCGGAAATCGTGAGGAACGCGACGCCGCGAGGCGAGCATAACCACTTATAGGCGTGGCAGACGGTCGCATCGAATTGGGTGGCATCCACCGGGTACACACCGGCAGCCTGGGTGACGTCGCACAGCGTTCGGGCTCCGTGACGAGATGCCGCTGCGGTGATGGCCTCAACATCGGCGACGGCGCCGTTGCACGATTGGATGAGCGAGAACACAACGAGCGCCGTGCTGTCACGCACGGAGTCGGCGAGTTCGGCGAGTGGCACCGCGCGCACGACGAGGTCGCGATGCTGCAAGAACGGGAACACGATCGAGGTGAAGTCTGATTCGACGCACAGCACTTCGGAGCCAGCCGGGAGCGAGCAGGCAATGAGAGACGCCATCACCGAGGTTTGCGAGCCAATGGCAACGCGGGTGTGATCGATGCCGACGAGACTCGCGTAGTGACCGCGGGTTCGCTCAACGATGTCGTCGTAGTTCATCGGGTTGCAGGTCGCTGCTGCCCACTGGTGTAGCTTCTCGGTCATCGCGGTGACGGCAGCACGCGTCGGTAATCCCATGGTGGCGGCAGAGAGATAGCCGCGAGTGTTGTCGAAGCTCGCGATCGCGTGCGCCAGGGCCGGTGATGTCATGTCTCCATAGTGCTCTCGTGAAATTCATGCGACAAGGGCATGCTTGGGATATAAACAATCATATTTGGTTATGCTTGATCGATGGACACCACTCCAGACCTTCTCTCGCTGCGCATCGTTCGCGCGATCTCCGAGCACGGCACCATTAGCGAAGCCGCCCGCACGCTCGGCTACAGCCAGCCAGCGCTCAGCCAGCACCTCACTCGCACGCAGACCCGCATTGGGCTCGCGCTCGTCGTTCGCTCCGGCCGTGGAGTGCGCCTCACCGAAGCCGGTCGAGCACTAGCCAGCCATGCCGTCACGGTGCTCAATGCGGTGGATGCTGCGAGCGCCGAACTCTCAGAACTGGCCGGGCTGTCGAGTGGAACAGTGCGCATTGCGGCGTTCCCGACTGCGTCATCGACATTGATTCCGCGGCTGATCCGTCAACTGCGGCAGCAGCATCCACATCTGACGGTGAATTATGTGGAGGCTGAGCCACCCCAGGCGCTGCAATTGCTGCGGGATGGGGCCGCGGATGTGGCGATCACGTTCTCGTATCCGGAAGACCGAGCAGACCCGCATCTCTCCCGCGATGGCGGCCATACGACGGTGCCGTTGTTCACGGAACCTGTTGTGCTTGTGCTGCCCGACAGCCATCCTCTCGCGTCGGCAGATAGTGTCAGCCTCGCCGATCTGGCTGATGATGCCTGGATTGCTGGCTGCACGCTGTGCCGTGGTCACTTGCTTGCCCTCTGCAACATTGAGGGTTTCGCCCCTGAGATCGGGTTGGAGACGGATAACGCTCTCGCCGTGCTGAGCTTTGTCTCCCGAGGTTTGGGTGTTGCTCTACTCCCCCAGCTGGCACTGTCGTCACTGACGCTGCCCGAGGGCGTGAGCATCCATGCTCCGCAGCCATCAAGTGAGCGCACTATTCAGTACGTGATTCAGCCCGGGGCAACCCGGATCCCGAGTGTCGCCACAACAATTGCGACCCTCACCGCGCTTGGTGGAGCCGCGTGGGGCCTACGGGATTATCCCGAGAGCGAGCGAACCGCGCGGTAGGCGGTCTCGATCTCGGCGGCAACCGTGGCGAGCTGTTCGGCCGTCGTATCCCCGCTGAGGCTGAAGCGAACGGCCGTTTGAGCGATCGCCTCCTCGATGCCCAGTGCGGTGAGCACATGAGAGACCTCGTCACTGCCTACTGCGCAGGCCGAGCCTGCTGAGCAGATGATTCCGGCGCGCCCCAGCTCCAGCAGTAGTGATTCGCCGCTCGTGCCGGGGAAACAGAACGACGCGTTGTTGGGGAGTCGTCGGGGCGTGGACGCGCTGGTGTGTGCCACTGTCTCCGATGCGGCGTTGGCATCAACGCCCGTGTCGGCGTCGGCAGTCAGAGCAGGCTCAGCCAGAGAAGGCCCAGCCAGCGCGGGCCCAGTGAGGATCGCATCCGGCACTCGGCTCAGCACATCGGCCACAAAGTCGTCGCGCAGTCGTGAGGTGCGCTCTGCTCGCTCTAGGCGGTCACTTTCCGCGAGCGCGAGGGCATGCGCAAAGCCGACAGCGCCAGCAACGTTTTCGGTGCCCGAACGCTTGCCCCGCTCTTGGCCTCCCCCGTGCAGCACGGGTTCGAGACTGCGGCGGCCCTTGACGATGAGCACACCAATGCCCTTGGGCGCACCGAGCTTGTGGCCTGACAGGCTCAGCGCATCGACGCCGAGCTCGGCAAGGTCGAGAGACAGCCAGCCTGCCGCCTGCACGGCATCCGTGTGCATCGGTATGGCGTGCTCGCGACATAACTCGGCTATCGCCGCAATGGGCTGCACGACACCCACCTCGTTATTGGCGTACATGATCGTGCAGAGCGTCGTGCTGGGGCGAAGTGCTTCGCCCACCTGCTGCAGATCGACGAGGCCCGCGCTATCTACCGGCACGACCGAAACCTCGAAGCCATGAATGCGCTTCAGGTAGTCAACCGACTCCAGCACTGCTTCGTGTTCGATCGCGCTCGTGACAATGTGGCGTCCGCGCGGCTCAGCGAGCGCCAACCCTTTGATAGCCAAGTTGTCTGACTCGGTACCGCCAGACGTGAAGACGACATCGGATGCCCGACACCCCATCACCGCTGCGACACTCTTGCGCGCACCATCAAGGGCACGCTTCGCGGACTCCCCCAGCTCGTGATGGCTCGACGGGTTACCGAAATCACCCGTCAGAAACGGCCACATCGCCTCTAACACCTCGCGGCGCACAGGCGTGGTTGCTGCGGAGTCGAGAAAGATCATTAGGCTGCTGCACTCACCGCAATGTCGAGACCAAGGTCGAGCGAACGCACACTGTGGGTGAGCGCCCCGACGGAGATCACATCAACCCCTGTTGCGGCAATTGCGGCAACAGTGTCGAGGTTCACTCCACCACTGGCTTCCACGATTGCGCGACCGGCAACGAGTGCAACACCGGAACGCAGGTCTTCGAGCGAAAAGTTGTCGAGCATGATCGTGTCGACACCAGCCGACACCACCGTCTCCACCTGATCGAGGCGATCAACCTCCACCTCAAGGTGCGTGGTGTGTCCGATGCGAGCACGGGCACGACGAATAGCCTCACCGAGGTCGATTCCCTCGGCCGCGAGAACCGCCAGGTGGTTGTCCTTAGCCATCACCGCATCCGAGAGGCTGAAGCGATGGTTGTGTCCGCCACCACAGCGCACGGCGTGACGTTCGAGAGCGCGCAACCCCGGCGTCGTCTTGCGAGTATCAACGATGCGCGCGTGCGTGCCAGCAGCCTGCGCGACGTAGGCCGCAGTTTGCGTAGCGATTCCCGACATCCGCTGGCTGAGGTTGAGAGCGATGCGCTCCGCCCGCAACACGGCGCGTGCGTTACCTGACACGGTAGCGAGTTGCTGGCCTGCGGTGAAAGTGTCCCCATCACTGGCATGAAGAGTGACCTCGGCCTGAGCATCCACGAGCATGAAGGTGCGAGCAAAGACCTCGAGTCCGCTCGCAACCCCGGGCTCACGAGCGTTGAGCACCGCTGTGGCCACGGCAGTCTCCGGCACGAACGCCTCGCTCGTCACGTCACCCCACGGGGCATCCTCTGCGAGCGCCATACGGATGACGTCGTCGACGAGCTGTTGATTCATCGAGTGGCCGTTTCTGCTTGGTCTTCTGCCGGAATTCGATCTTCTGCTGGAATGAAGTCTCCTGCGACGTTGACTGCAGCCCAGCGCGTGGAGAAGGCGAGCTCTTCGCGCGTCTCGGGGTAATCGGTGCGCTCGTGAGCGCCGCGGGACTCTGTGCGGCGGAGGGCTGCGACAACAACCAGTCGTGCGAGGTCGAGCAGGTTCGCATTCTCTGCACCCTCAACGGTCTTTGCCTCGGAGTGCCAACTCGCCAGGATCGCGGCAGCTTCTTCGAGTCGAGTTGCATCGCGTTCGAGACCGACGTGGGTCCACATGAGTTCACGCAGCTGATCGCGAGTGAACGGATCCTTGCCGGTGATCTCAAACTGGGGCTCCACCGCGTCGACCTCGATCGCGCGCTGGGGTTCGTTGAGCGCGTCGGCTGCACGCCAGGCAAAGACCAACGACTCCAGCAGCGAGTTGGATGCGAGTCTGTTTGCGCCGTGCACGCCGGTGCAGGATGCTTCTCCGACGGCATAGAGTCCGCGAACGCTCGTGCGGCCGTCGATGTCGGTGCGGATACCGCCCATCCAGTAGTGAGCTGCTGGCGTGACAGGAATGGGCTGGGTTCCCCATTCGAAACCGTGCTCCTCGCACACCTCGGTGATGCCAGGGAACCGCGTGGCGAGGAACTCGGCACCGAGGGCGGTGGCGTCGAGCATGATTGGGCGACCGCCCTGTTTCTCCATTGCCCGAGCGATGCCACGCGCAACAACGTCGCGGGGTGCGAGTTCGCCATCGGGGTGCACATCAAACATGAAGCGCTTGCCGTGTTCGTCGAGCAGGGTTGCCCCCTCTCCGCGCACCGCTTCAGAAACGAGCGGGTTGCCGGGTACAGCAAGCGAGGTCGGGTGGAACTGGAAGAACTCAACGTCGGCGAGTGCGGCACCAGCGCGGTAGGCGGCAGCCACACCATCACCTGTCGTGACGAACGGGTTCGTTGTGTGCTTGTAGAGTTGGCCCGCACCACCGCTAGCGAGAACCACGATGTCACCGTCGATCACGCGCGAATTGCCGTCGGGGGCAATGACGTCGATTCCCGTGACGCGGGGTTTGCTGTCAGCGTCAGTTTCAGTGACGAGATCGCGCATGAACGTGTACGCGTAGGTTTCCACCGCGAGGGCGCGAACGGCGCGCAACAGCGCGACTTCGATGGCGAGCCCGGTCGCGTCACCACCGGCGTGGATGACGCGACGCGAGGAATGGGCGGCTTCGTGACCACGGGCAAGCTCACCGCTGTTGATGCGGTCGAACTCCACGCCGAGGGAGATGAGTTCTTGCACCCGTAGCGGACCTTCGCTGCACAACACTTCAACGGCATCCCGCTCGCACAGGCCCGCGCCAGCACGCATGGTGTCGGCGACATGGCTGGCTACCGAGTCATCGGGGAACAGCACCGCAGCAATACCGCCCTGCGCGTACTTGGTGTTGCTCTCCGCAAGCTCTGCCTTCGTAACAAGAACCACATCGTGGTGTGCGCTCGCCCGGTAGGCGGTGATAAGCCCCGCGATTCCTGTACCGACAACAATGACCCGTGCCATAGTTATGCCTCTTTCGGCGCCACCGGGGGCTTGGCTGCGAGCATCCGCTCGAGCGCAATCCGCGCTGGTTCTGCAACATCGTCCGGAACAGTGATCTGGTTGAGCACTTCACCGCGAACGAGCCCCTCAAGCACCCACGCAAGGTAGCCGGGGTGGATGCGGTACATCGTCGAGCACGGGCACACCACCGGGTCGAGACAGAAGATCGTGTGCTGCGGGTATTCGGCAGCCAAACGATTCACCATGTTGATCTCGGTACCGATCGCAAAGGTGGTTGGCTCGGTGGCGGCAGCAACAGCCTTCTGGATGTAGTCGGTCGACCCAGCCTCATCTGCGGCATCCACAACCGGCATCGGGCACTCGGGGTGCACGATCACACGCACACCAGGATGCTCTGCGCGAGCCTGTTCGATCTGGCCAACGGTGAAGCGCTTGTGCACGCTGCAGAAACCGTGCCAGAGTACAACCTTTGCTTCGTTGAGTGCTTCGGCATCGTTGCCGCCGAGTGGCTTATTGGGGTTCCACATCGGCATGAGATCGGTCGAGATGCCCATCTTCTTTGCCGTGTTGCGCCCCAGGTGCTGGTCGGGGAAAAACAGCACACGCTGTCCACGCTCGTACGCCCATTCCAACACCGTTGTGGCGTTAGAACTCGTGCAGACGATTCCGCCGTTGCGGCCGCAGAAGCCCTTGAGCGCGGCAGACGAGTTCATGTACGTGACGGGGATGATCGGCACACGGCCATCGGCATCCGGCTCGGTGCCGTACACCTCCATGAGCTGCTCCCAGCACTCTTCAACCGAGTCGATGTCAGCCATATCGGCCATGGAGCATCCGGCGGCAAGGTTCGGCAGGATTACGGCCTGGTCGGAACGCGCAAGAATGTCAGCGGTTTCGGCCATGAAGTGCACACCACAAAAGACGATTGCTTCGGCGTTCGGTACGGTCTGAGCGGCGTTGGCGAGCTGGAACGAGTCGCCGAGGAAATCGGCGTGCCGCACGACCTCATCGCGCTGGTAGAAGTGACCGAGAATTACCGCGCGGTCGCCGAGCGTTGCCTTCGCCGCGATGATGCGGGCGTGCAAGTCTTCGTTGGATGCCTTCTGGTATTCGACGGGCAGTTGGCCCTGTCGAGGTGCACCGGTGGGAATCACATCGCCCATCGATGCGCCGGGGCCGTAGCTGGGCACGCCGAGGTCGAAGGTCCAAGGACCATCCGCTAGCTCAGGAGCACAGGTTTCGCCATCTCCGGTCTTGGTGATGCGCTGAATGGTCGAATCAATTGACGACACGAGTGCTCCCTGTCTTTTCGTGACCCAGAGGGCCGTTGTCGACGAGCTCTACGCCCTCGTCATAGCGGTACAGCCTCGGCGGCCGATGACGCCCACCTGAGACAACATGATCTGTGGGCACCAGTGAGCCCGAATTTTCGATCTGGCGGCGAAAGTTCGCGGGGTCTAGCTGCCGCTGCAACACGGCTTCGTGCACGAGTCGCAGCTCGCTCAACGTGAAGGTGTCACCGAGAAAGGCACGAGCGATGCGCGAGTATTCCATCTTGGTGCGGAGTCGCCAGAGCGCGTAGTCGATGATGACGTTGTGGTCGAAAGCAAGTTCGGGAAGGTTGTCGGCGGCGAACCAGCGCACGTTCTCGTTCTCTGTGGCGCGCTCTGCCTCTTCTTGCCGAACCAGTGCCCAGTAGATGATCGATACCACTCTGCTGCTGACCGAACGTTCCACATCGCCAAAGGCATAAAGCTGCTCTAGGTAGGCAGGTTCAAGCGCGGTGGTCGCGAGCAAATTACGGGCCGCGGCATCCGCCAGACTTTCGTCGTTGCCGACCCAGCCACCAGGCAATGCCCACTGTCCAGCGAAAGGTTCGCGCGTGCGACGAACCAGAGGGATCCAGAGAGCGCTCTGGCCCGACTCAGGAATGGGGCGCAACGCAAAAATCACGGTTGAAACCGCGAGCGATATTCGTTGTTCATTCTTCTGCATCGCCACTCCCTTCAGTAAGAGTCATGTTGACCTGAACACAGAATACACCTTAAAGTCAGCGTGACCAAAACGAAAGAGCCGTTAGCCGGGAGAGGTATCGGGGGCGTCGACTGCCCCACCGAAACGTCGCGTGCGACCCGCATAAATCTCGATCGCCTGCCACAACTGTTCGCGAGTGAAATCAGGCCACAGAGTGTCTAAAAACACCATCTCGGCATAGGCGCTCTGCCAGGGCATGAAGTTGCTCATCCGCTGCTCCCCTGACGAGCGCACAAACAGGTCAACGTCGGGAAGCTGGGGTTGATAGAGACGCTTCTGGATGAGCTTCTCTGAAACCGCGGAGGGCTTCAGCTTTCCGGTCGCAACATCATCGGCAATCGAGCGCACGGCATCCGCAATCTCAGTGCGACCGCCATAATTCACACACATCGTCAGAGTAAGAGTGCTGTTCTTCTCGGTGAGCTTCTCAGCGAACTGCAACTCCTTGATTACTGACGTCCACAGCCGAGGTCGACGCCCAGCCCAGCGCACGCGCACACCCCACTCGTTGAGTTGATCGCGGCGGCGGTGCAACACATCGCGGTTGAAGCCCATCAAAAAGCGCACCTCTTCGGGAGAACGGCTCCAGTTTTCGGTTGAGAACGCGTAGACGCTGATGTGCTTGACCCCGATTTGGATGGCGCCTGCCACCACATCGAGCAGGCTCGCCTCCCCCGCCTTGTGACCTTCCACTCGCGTCAGGCCGCGGGCGTTGGCCCAGCGGCCATTGCCGTCCATGACGATCGCAATATGCTCAGGAACGGCGCCCTTGGGCAGCGTGGGCGGCTGGATGCCCGTCCAATCGAGCGGACGAAATTCTTCGGCCATCTTGTGGGTTTTTGCTACGCGGCTCATGCGCTCCGATCCACATGCTGAATGGAGCGAAGACTGCGCTCCAGGTGAAACTGCGTGTAAGCGGCAACGACGCCGCTGGCGTGAGACCGTGAGCGTTCATCTGACGCTTCGGCGATATCCCATGTGCCGGCAAGCAGCGCGCCCAGCAGTTCAAGGGTGTCTTGGCTCAGCCGGGGCGAGCCGGGTGGGGCAACCTCATCGGCGACCACACCACCCATCTGCGCCACGAAAACGGAGTGCGGGCCGGGGGCTCCGGTCACCGCGCAGTCGACAAAACTTGGTGCCCAACCGGCAATCGACAGACTGCGCAACAGGTACGAGTCAAGCGTCAGGCTCGGGTTGTGCTCGCGTCGTGCGAGAGACCGCAACGCTCCCACCAGCAGTAAGTACTGCTGCAGCGAGCCGTCGTCATCCGTGACTTTGTCCGCCGTCTCGACCATTACGCTGGCTGCGGTATAGCTCGCATAGTCAGCGGTGATGTCTGAGCCATACGAACCAAGAGACTCTGCCTGCTGGATGATGTCGAGACTGCGACCGATATAGCACTGGATGTCGGCGACCATAAATGGCTCTAGCCGCGCCCCAAATTTTGACCCCGTGCGACGAACGCCCTTTGCTACCGCGCGGATTTTGCCGTGCTCGCGGGACAGCATCGTGACAATGCGGTCTGCTTCACCCAGTTTGTGGGTGCGCAGCACGACGGCTTCATCACGATAGGTTGGCACCCCTCAAGTATCCCCCGGCTAGCCTGCGATTACTGAGCGACGGCCCGAGGCTACTCGGTATCGGCTGGCCCGAGAAGTCGAACCATCACAACGCTGTCGTAGGTTTTGCCTGACCAGTGGATCGTCGTGACCTGCTCGAAGCCCCAGGCACGATACAGCCGCACGAGATGCTCGGCAGGAACCGCGGTGTCGACACCAACCGAGGCCGCTCCCTCCTCCGCTGCCCACGCACGCCCCAAGCGCCACAAGCGCCACAAGCGCCACAATTCGGATGCGATTTCTGCGCGGGAGCATCCGCATCGACAAAGTAGCGAATAGTGAGCTGCGGGTCCATGATCATGTCGAAGCAGTTTGCACCATCTACCCGGACACTTGGTTTGCGGGGTTACCCCCGCGCCGCCAGTGAACCTTGATCCTCACTTCTAGGCTGCTCACCGCTCCTATTCGGAAATTCAGGAAGCTAGGGCGCATTGATTTGATGCCGCACCAGTTTTCAGGGGTCAAGTCGCCACTCGGTCAAATTTTCCTGAGTTTTCGAAGATCGCAGCGGTGTGAGGTCGGGTCGAGGATCCAAAAGCGACGCGCCGCCTCGGTTCCCGAGCCCTCTATCGCTGCTCGCGTCTTCCAACCTGTCCCTTCTCTCAGGAGCGGCAATCGCAGGCTTGCCCGCAACACAACTACCCGGCCCACGGCGCCCATGGTACGAATGGTGCGTGAATGAGACTTTCGAGATCCCGCTGTGGGCCGGACTGTTGGCTGTCGGCGTTGGCGCCATGCAGGGTGCAATGCTTGCGGCCCAGTTCCGCGATCGCCGGCTGGATCTTCTCGGAGTCGCCATTATTGGCATTTCGACAGGTTTTGGCGGTGGCATGGTCCGCGACATCGTGCTGTCTGAGGTTCCAATAGTTCTTACAACCAACTGGTATCTCATCGTGGCAACGGGTGCCGCTCTGTTCGGAATGCTGCTTGAGCGGCTCATTGCTCGCATGGGCCCACTGATCACAGTGCTCGACGCACTCACGATTGGCCTGTTTGGAGCAATCGGAACAACGAAAGCACTGTCGTTGGGGCTCCCCGAGGTGCCGGCAATTTTCGTTGGCGTGATCTCCGCTGTTGGCGGATCAATTTTGCGCGACGTGCTGCTATCGATGCCAATCGCACTCATGCATGTCGGTTCGCTCTATGCCGTCGCCGCCACTGCCGGCGCGACGAGCCTAGTGATCATGCGAAGTTTCGACGTTCCTGTGTTTCTCGCCGCCACAATCTGTGTCGGGCTCACGGTCGGCGTGCGCGTCTTGGCGGTGCTCTTCAACTGGACGCTGCCGGAGCAACGAACTATCAGCGGCATGCCCAAGTTCCGTCGGCCCTGAGCACGAAGGTGGCGTGAGTCGCATCCGTGCAGGGTCCATTCGATGTGTTCGTCTCAGCGACGGTTAACGCACTAACGCACTAACGCACCAACGCACCAACGGCACAGAGGCACAGAGGCACTAGAGCCCCACGGCACACGGCAGCGGGGCTCTAGTGATGTCACAACTTGAGCTAGCTTGCAACCAGTTCTGGTTCGGGAGCGGTGCGCGTTGCTCGCACCCAGCGGTTGACTGCCGAGACAATCGCCTTGAGCGATGCCCGCGAAATGTCGCCATCGATGCCAACGCCCCACAGACGTTGACCGTTGATGTCAAGCTCAACGTAGGCAGCAGCCTGCGCATTACTGCCCGCGCTCATGGTGTGCTCGACGTAGTCGTAGAGCTTCACTTCAATGCCTTGGCCCTGTGCGGACAGCATGCCCAAGAATGCATCAATCGGGCCGTTGCCGACGTGGGTGGCGTCGACCTCGGCGTCGTCGACGCGCAGTCGCGCCTCAAGGCTGACTTCGCCATCGTTTGCGCTTGTTGTGCGTGTCGCCAGCAGTTCATATCGACCCCACTTTTGGTCGGCCTGATCTGCGGATGCTGGCAGGTACTCGTCCTGGAACGAGCTCCAGATCTGCTCGCTAGAAACCTCGCCACCCTCGGAGTCAGTCTTCGACTGCACTACACCGCTGAATTCAATCTGCAGTTTACGCGGCAGATCGAGGCTGTGATCAGCCTTCAACAGATAGGCGACGCCGCCCTTGCCCGACTGCGAGTTCACCCGAACAACAGCTTCGTAGCCTCGACCTAGGTCCTTAGGGTCAACGGGCAGATACGGCACAGCCCAGACGAGATCATTGACATCTTTGCCTTCGCGCTCAGCCTGAGCAGCCATAGCCTCGAAGCCCTTCTTGATCGCATCCTGATGCGAACCGCTGAAGGCCGTGTAGACGAGGTCGCCAGCCCAGGGGCTGCGCTCGTGCACCTTCAACTGGTTACAGTGCTCAGCAGTGCGACGGATCTCATCGAGATCACTGAAGTCGATCTGCGGGTCAATGCCCTGCGTGAACAGGTTGAGGCCCAAAGCGACGAGGTCAACGTTTCCGGTGCGCTCGCCATTGCCGAACAGGCAGCCCTCGATGCGGTCAGCACCGGCCATGTAGCCGAGCTCAGCCGCAGCAATAGCCGTTCCGCGGTCGTTGTGCGGATGCAGCGAGATCAGAACGTTCTCGCGGTAGTTGACGTTGCGCGACATCCACTCAATGGAGTCGGCATATACGTTCGGAGTTGCCATCTCGACCGTAGCTGGCAGGTTCAGGATGACCTTGCGCTCGGGAGTTGGCTGGAAGACTTCGAGCACCTGGTTGCAGATGTCGACAGCGAACTCGAGCTCGGTGCCCGTGTAGCTCTCTGGCGAGTACTCGTAGTAGACATCAGTCTCGGGCACCATGGCCTCGGAGGCCTTACAGATTCGCGCACCATCCAAGGCGATGTCGATGATGCCCTGCTTGTCTTTGCGGAACACGACATCGCGCTGTAGCACGCTCGTGGAGTTATAGAGGTGCACGATCGCTTGCTTGGCGCCCTTGATCGACTCGTAGGTGCGCACAATGAGTTCTTCGCGAGCCTGCGTGAGCACCTGAATGGTGACATCATCCGGAATCGCGTTGGTCTCAATGAGCGAACGCACAAAGTCGAAGTCGGTCTGGCTTGCCGAGGGGAAGCCAACCTCGATCTCTTTGTAGCCCATCTTGACGAGCAGATCGAACATGATCCGCTTGCGTTCTGGGCTCATCGGATCGATCAGCGCTTGGTTGCCATCACGAAGATCGACAGCACACCAGCGCGGTGCCTGAGTGATTCGTTTCGACGGCCACGTGCGGTCCGGCAGATCAATAGAAATGATCTCGTGAAACGGACGGTACTTGTGGACCGGCATCGAGGATGCGGACTGATTGTTCTTCATTTGGTGCTCCTGCTGTTCTCAAGGCCTTGTGGGCCACTCGCTACGGATCTGGTCAGCCAATAACAAACTCCGCGACGAGTGAGGCCTGAATTAGGACTCGTCGCGGCAGCTAAGGAGGAGCAGACCGAACAACACAAATTTAGAATAGCACTGCCCGAGCTGAGATGAACGACTGGTTCCCTAACCGTTACCGCCCAGCCGCTCCACGACGAGAATGGGGGTTAGAAGCCCAAACGGCCGAGTTGCTTCGAATCACGCTGCCATTCCTTGGCAACCTTTACTCGCAGCGATAAGAAGATCTGCTTGCCCACGAGCTTCTCGATCTCAACTCGTGCTCGCGCACCAACATCCTGCAAGCGCTCGCCACCCTTGCCGATGATGATGCCCTTTTGGCTGTCACGCTCAACGAAAATGTTGGCGAACACTTCGAGCAGGTCTTTGTCTTCGCGTTCGATCATGTCGTCGATCGTGACCGCGATGGAATGCGGAAGTTCATCCATGACGCCTTCGAGCGCAGCCTCACGAATCAGCTCCGCAACGCGCGACTCGGTTGACTCATCGGTGACGGCATCATCCGGGTAGAGAGCATGCGACACAGGCATGAGTTTCACGAGCTCGGTCGATAAAATGTCGAGCTGGATGCTGTCGAACGACGAGATCGGAATGATTTCATCCCAGTCACGCAGTTCACTCACGGCACGAAGCTGCTCTGCGACACCGGGTCGCGATGAGGCGTCAATCTTGGTGACGATTGCCACCTTCTTTGCGCGCGGAAACGAGTCAAGCTGTTCGTTGATGTAGCGGTCGCCAGGACCAATTTTTTCGTTGGCGGGGATGCAGAGCCCGATTACGTCTACTTCGCCGAGGGTGTCTTGCACGATCGAGTTGAGTCGCTCGCCGAGAAGGGTGCGCGGACGGTGCATACCAGGGGTGTCAACGATGACTAATTGGCCATCGTTACGATGCACAACTCCACGAATGGCACGACGCGTCGTTTGTGGCTTTGACGACGTGATGGCCACCTTTTCGCCGACGAGTGCGTTGGTGAGCGTCGACTTTCCGACGTTGGGTCGACCAACAAAGGTCACAAATCCTGCTCTGAACTCACTGGCGTCGGTCACTGTGATTCACCGTTCTCTCGTTCATTCGAGATTGAGTCGTGCTGATTGTCGAGGGAGGGATCTTTAGTAACGAGCACCGTGCTGATGCGTTTGCGCCGCCCCTCAGTGCGCTCGGCTGTGAGCACAAGCCCGGAGTAATGCGCTACCGCACCGCTCTCGGGCAGCCGGCCCAAAGTCTTCATGATCAGGCCGCCAACCGAGTCGACCTCGTCATCATCAAGTTCGAGTCCAAACAGGTCACCCAGTTCATCGATCGGCAATCGCGCGCTCACTCGGAACGTGCCATCAGCGAGTTCCTCGAACTCCGCCACCTCGCGGTCATACTCGTCAGAAATATCTCCGACGAGTTCTTCGATGAGGTCTTCCAATGAGACTAGTCCTGCGATGCCGCCATACTCATCGACGACCATCGCGAGATGGTTTGATTCGAGTTGCATCTGACGCAGCAGGCTGTCGGCTCGCTGCGACTCAGGCACGAACAGTGCGGGGCGAGCCAGCTCTCGAGTCGTGAGCTTGTCTGCTTCGACGGGCTGCTCATAAACCACCCGCGCGACGTCGCGAAGGTACAGCACACCCATAACCTGATCGATGTCTTCGCCGATTACGGGCACTCGTGAAACTCCGCGACTCAGGAACAGTCCCATCGCCGCGCTGGCAGTGACGTCTGCGTCAACCGTCACCATGTCGGTGCGCGGAATCATGACCTCGCGCACCACTGTGCTGTTGAACTCAAAGATTGAGTGGATGAGGTCGCGATCGTCTTGATCTAACACGGCATGTTCCGTGGCTTCGTCCACCATGCTCAGCAGTTGTTCTTCGCTCGAAAAGGTTGCGCTGCGTGGTCGGCCCGGTGTCACACGGTTGCCGATAGCGACGAGTGCGTCAGCGATCGGCCCCAAGATCACGCGGATGCCACGAACCACCGGCGCCGAAATCTGAACCACTTTGCGAGAGTGGGCTCGCCCGACGCTTCGAGGGCTGGAGCCGACAAGAACGAACGACGCGCCCGTCATGATGAGTGCGCTGAACAGGAGGGCAAACCACCACTGCTCGAAGACTGTGGCCAACACGAGTGTCACCAAAACGGCGGCCGTGGTTTCGAGCACAATTCGCATGAAGTTGAGCGCGTTAAAGTGAGCGCCCAGGTCATGCGAGATCGCCAGAATCGACTTTCTCGTGCGACTGCGGCCCGCAAGTTCTACCAGGTCACTTCGGCTGAGCACGGTCAGTGCAGAGTCAGCCGCTGCAAGCAAACCACCGAGCGAAACAAGCAGGATCGCCACGGTGATGAATATGCCGTTCAGCATGAGCGGCTACCTACTTCGTTCGGCAAGGGCAAACCCCAGCAAAATTTCACGCTGGAGGCTGAACATCTCTTTTTCTTCCTCAGGCTCTGCATGATCGAATCCGAGCAAGTGCAGCAGACCGTGGGTGGTCAGCAAGAGCATTTCCTCGAGCGGCGGATGCCCCGCAGTTTCTGCCTGCGAAATCGCAACTTGCGGGCACACCACGATGTCGCCGAGCAGCCCAGCAGGCGTCTGGTGAGCCTCGGTTCCTGGACGCAGCTCGTCCATGGGAAAGCTCAGCACGTCGGTTGGGCCTGGTTCGTCCATCCACTGCACGTGAAGCTGCTCCATAGCTGCTTCATCAACAAAGACAATGCCTAGTTCGGCATCCGGGTGAACATGAAGCTCGTCGAGAGCAAAAGTGCACAGCCGTTGAAACGCGTGCTCGTCTACTTCGATGGCTGACTCGTTGTTGATTTCAATTGACACGCTAGCGCCCCTCGTGGTTGCGGCTGCGACCTCGCGGTCGGTTATTGCGGTTGTACTCATCGCGCTGCTTTTCAGCATCGTAGGTCGTGTAGGCATCAACGATCTTGCCGACGAGGGTGTGACGCACTACGTCAGCACTCGTGAGTTCTGCAAAGTGGATGTCGTCAATGTCTTGCAGCACGTTCGAGACGAGCTTGAGCCCGCTCGCTCCCTCCGGCAAGTCGATCTGCGTGACGTCACCGGTGATGACCATCTTGGAATCGAATCCCAATCGGGTCAGGAACATTTTCATCTGCTCAGGGGTGGTGTTTTGGGCTTCGTCGAGAACAACAAAGGACTTGTTGAGAGTGCGGCCACGCATGTACGCGAGCGGTGCAACCTCAACAGTGCCTGCGGCCAACAGCTTGGGAACCAGTTCTGGGTCCATCATGTCGTTGAGTGCGTCGTAGAGCGGCCGAAGGTACGGATCGATCTTGTCGGTCAGCGAGCCAGGCAAGAAGCCCAGTCGCTCCCCCGCCTCGATCGCTGGGCGACTAAGAATAATGCGGTCGACCTCTTTGCGCTGCAAAGCCTGGACGGCCTTCGCCATCGCAAGATACGTCTTACCGGTTCCTGCCGGGCCGATACCGAACACGATGGTGTTGTTGTCCATCGCTTCGACGTATTGCGACTGGCCTAAAGTCTTGGGCCGAATGGCTTTGCCGCGGGCTGTAAGAATTGTTTGGCCAAGCAAGAGATTCGGGCTGCCCTGATTCTGTCGCAGGATGCTCGCCGACGATTCCACTTCTTGTGTGCCGAGGTCATGTCCATCGCGAACCATCGCGATCAGTTCATCCACAAGTTCTTCGGCGGCCGCGAGCGAAACGGAGTCGCCGGTGAGGGTGATTTCGTTTCCGCGAACATGCATTTCGACATCGGGAAACTTGCTCTCAACCACCCGGAGCAGTCGGTCATGTGGGCCTAGCAGCCGCACCATAGCCACGCCATCTACTTCAATGGCAACGCTTTCGCGCTCTGTCGCCTCTGTGGACTCAATGCGTGCGGACTCAGTACGTGCGGACTCAGAGTCACTCGTGACCAAGGGTGCCTTCCTCGAGGTGTCCACCGAGCACATGAGCGTGCACGTGGAACACGGTTTGACCGGCGCTTTCGCCGGTGTTGAAAATCAGTCGGTACTCGCCACTGGTGTGCTCATCGGCGAGTTGTTGCGCCACCGAAACCAACTCGGCAAGTAACGCCGGGTTGCCTGCAGCAAGCTCCGAAACGTTCGCAAACTGCTCAGTCTTGGGAACGACGAGCAAGTGCACAGGCGCTTGGGGCGCAATGTCGCGAAACGCGATCACGGAATCTGACTCGAAGACGATATCCGCGGGAATCTCGCGAGCGATGATCTTGGTAAAGATCGAAGGTGAATCAGACATGGCTCTAGCCTAAACCTCTAGCCCCAGCGACCAAGTTTGACGTTCAGCACCGCAAGCGCAGCGGGGCCGGCAGTAGAGGTGCGCAGCACTTCACTTCCCAGTCGAACCGTGGATGCTCCAGCCGCCGTCAATAGCTCAAGCTCATGATCTGCGACACCACCCTCGGGCCCGACGACGAGCACAATGTCGCGATCATCAACGACGAGGTCGGCAAGCGTCTCTGTTGCGGCCGGCTGGAGCACGAGCATCCGGGTGCTGGAGGCAAATGTAGCGAGTTGCTTTGTGGTGACGAGATCAAGCACGTCGGGCAACCACGTGCGCAACGACTGTTTGCTGGCCTCGCGCACAATCGCCGCCCAACGGTCGCGACCTTTGGCGACTTTCGCGCCTTGCCAGCGGGAAATGCTGCGCGCCGCCGACCACGGAATTACACCGTCAATGCCAAGTTCTGTGGCCACTTGTACCGCAAGCTCGTCGCGGTCAGCCTTGGCCAATGCTTGCGCGAGGAATACCGCAGGCGTGCTGCGCGGAGTGTGCTGTGCCTCGGAAACCTCGATGCTGAGTTCGGTGTGCTCGGCGGTGGTGATCGGCCCCGAGACTGTGAGCCCTGCACCATTGCTAATCGCGACAGTCTCGCCGACTTTCAGGCGCGACACTGTTACCGCATGACGCGCTTCTGCTTTGGTCAGCGAGACAGTGTCGCCGACCTTCGCGTCGTCGAGTTCTTCATCGATATAGAGGTGAGCCACTGTGTTCGCCTACAGGAACCGGTCGCGCAGCTTGGCAAAGAGTCCCTGTTGGAACTCGGCAAATTCTGGCGCTTTGCTCTTGCGCGCGGCAGCAAGTTGTTTGATCAAGGCCTGCTCGGCGCTGCTCAACTTGGTCGGAGTGACCACCTGGATGCCCAAGCGCAAGTCACCGCGACCGCCACCGCGGAGGCTCGTAATGCCTCGCTCCTTAACGGTGAGCACCTCGCCACTCTGAGTGCCGGGCTTGACGTGC
This sequence comes from Rhodoglobus galactosidasius, assembly GCF_054957775.1. Classification (NCBI taxonomy): domain Bacteria; kingdom Bacillati; phylum Actinomycetota; class Actinomycetes; order Micrococcales; family Microbacteriaceae; genus Rhodoglobus; species Rhodoglobus galactosidasius. The sequence continues at coordinate 122,096 of NZ_JBQIAV010000005.1, forward strand.
ACCTCGACCTTGTCGTCTAAGCCATCAAGGGTGACCGTGGTGCCCAAGATCGCGTCGAGCATTTGAACTTCGACGGTGGCGAGTAGATCGTCATCGGATCGACTGAAGACGTCGTGGTGACGTACCTTCATCTCTAAGAAGAGGTCGCCGTTGGGTCCACCCGCCGGCCCGACTTCACCCTGGCCCGGCATCTGCAGACGCAAACCGGTTTCGATACCGGCCGGAATGTCGACTGAGATGGTGCGTTGAGCGCGCACGCGGCCCTGTCCGGCACACGTGGCGCAGGGGTTCACAATGATGTTGCCGTAGCCGCGGCACGTGCCACAGGGGCTCGACGTCATGACGTTACCCAGAAGGCTGCGAACCTGGCGCTGAATCTGACCACTTCCCTGACAAATGTCACAGCGCACCGGCGAAGACCCGGGTGCCGAACAGCTACCCTCACAGGTCTCACAAAGCACAGCGGTGTTGACCTCGATGTCGCGCGAAACGCCAAACATCGTGTCCTTTAGGCTGACCTCAACCCGCAGGAGGGCGTCTTGGCCGCGCTCACGTCGCGAACGAGGCCCGACGGATTGGCCGCCACCACCGCCACCAAAGAAGGTTTCGAAGATGTCGCCGAAGCCAAAGTTGGCCCCGCCAAAACCACCACCGCTGCCGCCCATGTCGTACTGTTGACGCTGCTGCGGATCGCTCAACACGTCATACGCGTGCGTCACGGATTTGAACCGCTCAGAAGCATCCGCGCTCGGGTTTACGTCGGGGTGCAACTCGCGAGCGAGTTTGCGGTACGCCTTCTTGATTTCTTCGGGCGTGGCCTCGCGTGTAACGCCGAGGGCTTCGTAGTGATCTGCCAAAGTTCCGATTGCTCCTTACGAGCTCAATTTTCTTCTAAAAGTCGTGACAGGTAACGCGCTACCGCGCGAACCGCTGCCATGTTGTTCGAATAGTCCATGCGAGTTGGGCCCAACACACCCAGCCGCGCAACGCCACCGCCCGACGAGGAATACCCACCCGTAACGACAGACGTCTCTTCAAGTCCAAATTCTGCGTTCTCTCGCCCAATCCGAGTAGAAACGGATCCACTAGTTACTTGCATCTCTCCAAAGAGACGTAACAACGTAACTTGCTCTTCTATTGCCTCTAGTACGGGAAAAATACTGCCAGAAAAATCTTGCTCGGTTCGCGCAAGATTTGCTGTGCCCGCCAATACAAGTTTGTCATGACGGTTAGCCAAGACTTGTTCAACCAGACTGGATGCCACCTGGCTGACCACTGGCTGGCGTTCGACAGGAAAAATGTCGGCAAAATTCGCGAGCCTCTCGGCCGCCTCAGGCAGAGATCGCCCGTTGAGGGCAGAATTCAGCTTTGCGCGCATCTCCCCCAAGAACACGTCGTCGAGGGGCTCCGAAACATCGATGAGTCGTTGTTCGACACGGCCAGAATCGGTAATAAACACCGTCATGATGCGGGAAGCGCTCAGCGGGACTAACTCAATATGGCGCACCCGAGCCGTTGCCAGCGAGGGGTACTGCACAAGCGCGACGCTGTTGGTCAGTTGCGAGAGCATGCGCACAGTGCGCGCGAGCACGTCATCCAAGTCGTCTGCTTGACCCAAGAACGACTCGATTGCCTGGCGTTGTGCGCTCGTAAGAGGCCGCAAATCTGCGAGCTGATCCACAAATACGCGATAGCCCTTGTCGGTGGGCACTCGGCCAGATGAGGTATGAGGAGCGGTAATCAGCTCTTCATCTTCGAGCAAAACCATGTCGTTGCGGATCGTCGCGGCAGAGACGCCAAAAGAGTGACGCTCCACTATCGACTTAGAGCCGACAGGCTCGCGCGTAGCAACGTAGTCCTGCACGATGACTCGAAGCACGTCAAGTCCGCGGGCGGAAACCATGCCACCACCCACCTCTCTTGATTGGCACTCAATCCGTTCGACTGCCAATCTTACTCGACGCACCGCGACACAGCCGTTGCACCGCATAACTCATTAGCGCTACCGTATGTCTGTACTTGGGTGCTACCCCTCCGGGGCGGTGCTCAGGTGTGAAACCGAGCATTTTGATGAAACCCGGGAAGTTCCCTTGTTCACCTGAAAGGCACGAACTCATGACTGACGCAAATCCGCAGCCCGCCGCTCCGCAGCCGGCAGCCCAACTGACCACGGCTGAGGACAACCAGTGGGCGTCCTTCGCTCATCTGGGCGGAATCCTTGGTTTCCTGCCATCACTCATCATCTGGCTGATCTTCAAGGACCGCGGTGCGTTCACCAACGTAGAAGCCAAAGAAGCGCTGAACTTCCAGATCACGCTCGCTATCGCCCACATCGCGCTGGCCATCCTCGGCTCGATCCTTACAACGGTCACGTTTGGTCTCTTCGCCCCTATCCAGGGCCTGCTCTGGTTCGCGCTCGTCGTAGTCTCGATCATCTTCTCGATCATCGGCTTCACGAAGGCTAAAGACGGCAACCACTACCGTTACCCCTTCGCACTTCGCCTCATCAAGTAACACAATATTTACTAACTAAATGAGACTCGGCCATGAGAGCTTCGGCTCTCGGGGCTACTCTTTTGCCCAATGCACGCTTTAATGGAGTCATGTCAGATTCCACACCTCCCACCAGTTCTCCGTACGCACCGATCCAACCGATGAGTCCGAGCGACGAGAAGCTTTGGTCCACGTTGATTCATGTCGGTGGAATTTTCTTCGGATTCGTTCCAGCGTTAGTCGGCTACCTCATCTTGAAAGACCGCGGGCCCTTCGTGCGCGCACACACCCGCACCGCTCTGAATTTCCAGATCACCATGTACATCGCGATGTTTTTGGGCGCTATTCTCACCGTCGTCGGCATCGGGTTCCTGATCATCCCTGCCGTCGGAATTGTCATCATCATCTTCAGCATCATCGCCGCCATCGCCGCAAACAATGGGCAGGCATACAGCTACCCGCTGACGTTCCAGTTCATTAAATAACTCAAACTAACCACTCTAAATAGGGGCGTCTGCTAGCAATCGCCGCACCACGGCATCCGCGAGCAGGCGCCCCTTTAGCGTGAGCTCAATCGTTCCGCTCAGTGCGGCGCGCGCATCCACGAGTTCCTCGGCAATGAGACCTGCGACTGCTTGACGGCCATCGGCATCGAGGGTGTTGATGTGCAGACTGTTGCGCACGCGGGTGCGCAACAGGACGTGCTCCAAGTATTTGCTCGAATCAGCGAGCGTCTCTCTGCCTGCTCCCGGCGAGTGTCCGGCAGCGATGCGGTCGGCATAGGCCGCCGGATGCTTTACATTCCACCAGCGCACCCCGCCGACGTGGCTGTGCGCACCAGGGCCAACGCCCCACCAGTCGTTGCCCAGCCAATAGCCGAGGTTGTGGCGACTGGTATTGCTGACGTCAGGATCATCGCTGGCCTTGCCCCAGTTGCTGACTTCGTACCAGTCATAGCCCGCAGCACTGAGCTTCTGCTCGGCCAGCTCGTACATGTCAGCCTGCAGGTCATCGTCGACCGGGGCGACGACGCCGCGGCGAATCTGTGCCGCCAACTTGGTACCCGTCTCGATAATCAACGCGTAAGCAGAAATATGGTCCGGACTCTGCGCAATAGCGTGATCGAGCGAGCGTTCCCAATCCACCAAACTCTCCCCCGGAGTGCCGTAGATCAGGTCGAGACTCACATCGAGCCCCACCTCGCGTGCCCACGTCACCACATGAGGAACTCGTTCGGGATCATGAGTGCGCTCAAGCGTTGCGAGCACGTGCGGCACAGCCGACTGCATCCCGAACGACACCCGCGTGAAGCCGGCGTCTTTGAGCGCGAGTAAATAGTCACGGTCAACAGAATCGGGGTTCGCCTCGGTGGTGACCTCGACATCCGGAGTAAATCCCCACGTGTCGCGGGCAGCAGCGAGCATCCGAGTCAGATCAGTGACCGGCAGTAACGTTGGCGTGCCGCCACCAAAGAACACTGTCGACGCTTCTCTAGGCGCAACACCAGCCTGAAACAGCACGGTGGATGCCAGCGCCATCTCAGCGATAGCTTCCGTGGCGTAGTCAGACCGCTTGGCCCCGCGCAATTCTTCGCTCGTGTAGGTGTTGAAGTCGCAGTAACCGCAGCGCACCCGGCAGAACGGAACATGAATATACACGCTCCACGGGCGGCTCTCTGAACCGACCGCAGCGCTTTCGGGGAGCGCGCCGTCGAGGGGTGCTGGGTCGGCAATGGGCAAAGCACCTGGCACGAACGAGTCCCCTCAGCAGCCGATCACGAGAGCGTGCCACAGCTGTTGCATGCAGGCACTCCCCCAATTGTCGCACCTCGCTCATGGGAGAATGTAACCGTGAGCACGCACATACTCTGGGACATCGACGGCACACTCATTCGCAACTCCCGCGACGGAGCGACCGTTTATCTCGACGCATTCACGCGCGTCACTGGAGCCCCGCCGCGTCGCCGCATCACAACCCCTCACGGAATGACTGAGGGCCAGCTTCTTACGGAGCTGCTGGAGCTCAACGGCCACCCGAGCACGATGCTGGATGACCTGCTCAACGAACTCGATAGGCGCACACGTGCCCAACACGACAGCGGGTTTGTTCGGGAGGCGGTTGCGGGCGGTCCGCAGGCACTTCGGCAAATGTCGAGCCGTGGATGGACAAACGCGCTGCTTACGGGCAACGGTCCCCAGCATTCTCGCTACAAACTGCTGGCAGCCGGCTACTCAATCGACGACTTCAATTGGCAGAACTCGTTCTTCGGCGATCGTTCGCCCAATCGCCCCCATCTCACCGCGCTCGTCGCACCCCAACTCGGTGAAGGTACCCACGTGATCATCGGTGATACTCCGAACGATGGGTTCGCCGCAGACTCCGCGGCGCTGCCGTTTATCGCTGTGGCGACCGGTGCATACTCGGTTACCGACCTCCGCAGCACAAACGCGCTCCTTGTCGTTGACGACCTCGTGACGGGCCTCGACGACGTACTCGGCACAGTCGCCGAGCTCACCCAGCGAGGCTAGACCGCAGGCCCAGCCGGTTGAACTAGGCGACAGGACTAGACCGAATGAATAGCGCCGGCCAGCGCACGCAAATAGCGGCCGACCACGATGTATTGCAGAATTCGCAGAGCGGGAGAGAGCAACATCCATCTCGTCGATGCTGGTCGCGAAAACGATCGAACAGTAATCCAGATCGAGTTATCTGCTCGACGCTCGATCATGAATGACTCCTCGCCGCGCAGCGGATGACCCTCAAGCGTTCCATACGCGAACCCGGCGACCTTGGGCTTGTCGACCACGTACACAACACGCACTGGCTCGTGTGCGGTAAACGGGTCGCGACCAGCGGAAAGAACAACCGTGTCACCTGGGCGAACCTTGGGGTGCGCATCGCTGTCGTGCGATAGATTGAGCGAGTCACCGGTAGGATCGCGAGGCAATAGCATCACGCCAAAGCCGCTGCGGCGTTTCACACCCCACGTCAGGATCTGCTGCTGCGCAAAGGCCCACCGCTCTTCACCGTGTCCAATTCGCGCACTGCGCTCAACACGACGAAAGCCTGTCGGGGGAAGAACGGTAAAAGTGCTGCCGCGCGTGGCACCCACCGCGCCGTACGTAACAGGCGCATTGGGGTAGGTGCGGGCATCCACTCGTCTACTTCTTCTCTTTACCGGACTCGACTTCACCAGACAGCGCTGCAATAAAGGCAGACTGTGGAACCTCGACGCGACCGACCATCTTCATGCGTTTCTTGCCCTCTTTTTGCTTCTCGAGGAGCTTGCGCTTGCGGCTAATGTCACCGCCGTAGCACTTAGCCAAAACGTCTTTGCGCATCGCCCGGATCGACTCACGAGCAATAATACGTGCGCCAATTGCTGCCTGAATCGGCACCTCAAACTGCTGGCGCGGGATCAGATTCTTCAAACGCTCAGTCATCAGCACGCCGTAGGCATACGCCTTGTCGCGGTGCACGATCGCGCTGAACGCGTCGACAGCCTCGCCCTGAAGCAGAATGTCGACCTTCACCAGATCCGCCTCCTGGGCTCCGCTGGGCTCATAGTCGAGACTGGCATAGCCCTGTGTGCGGCTCTTCAAGTGGTCGAAGAAGTCGAACACGATCTCGCCAAGAGGCATCGTGTAGTGAAGCTCTACGCGGTCAGTGCCGACATATTCCATGCCCTGCATGGTTCCGCGACGTGACTGGCAGAGCTCCATAACCGTTCCGACGAAGTCCTTCGGGGTCAGAATGGATGCCTTCACCATCGGCTCGCTCACGCTAGCAATTTTTCCGCCAGGGAATTCACTCGGGTTCGTGACTGTGGTGACGTTCTTGTCGTCGCCGATGACCTCGTAAATTACTGAAGGCGCGGTGGCAATCATGTCAAGGTTGAACTCGCGCTCGAGACGCTCACGCACGATCTCCAAGTGCAGCAGACCCAAGAATCCGCAGCGGAAACCAAAGCCCAAAGCTACAGACGTCTCAGGTTCGTAAACGAGCGCAGCATCCGACAGCTTCAGCTTGTCGAGAGCTTCACGAAGCACCGGATAGTCGGAACCGTCAATCGGGTAGAGGCCCGAGAACACCATCGGCTTCGGCTCGGAATAACCTTTAAGCGGCTGCGTCGACGGCTTCGCAAAGTTGGTAACCGTGTCGCCAACCTTGCTGAGGCGAACATCCTTCACACCGGTGATGAGATAACCCACCTCACCGACGCCGAGACCCTTCGTCGGTGTCGGCTCAGGTGAGCTCACACCGATCTCAAGCAACTCGTGAGCCGACTTCGTCGACATCATCATGACCTTTTCGCGCGGCGCCATCTTGCCGTCAATCATGCGCACATAGGTAATAACTCCGCGGTACGCGTCGTAAACAGAGTCGAAAATCATTGCGCGGGCAGGAGCGGATGGGTCGCCTACAGGGGCAGGAATCAACCGCGTCGCCTCATCGAGCAACTCGGGAACCCCAATGCCCGTCTTGCCAGAAACCCGGAGCACCGTCGAGGGATCGCAACCGATAAGGCCAGCGATCTCGTCGGCGTACTTGTCGGGATCAGCAGCAGGCAAGTCAATTTTGTTCAGCACCGGAATGATCGTCAGATCGTTCTCCATCGCCAAATAGAGGTTTGCGAGCGTCTGCGCCTCAATGCCCTGCGCCGCATCCACCAAAAGAATTGCGCCCTCACATGCAGCCAACGAACGTGACACCTCATAGGTGAAGTCAACGTGGCCAGGCGTGTCGATCATGTTCAGCGCGTACGCCTGCTCTTTGCCGTTCTCATCGCTGAGAGCCCACGGCATGCGAACAGCCTGGCTTTTGATGGTGATGCCGCGCTCGCGCTCGATATCCATGCGGTCGAGGTACTGTGCCCGCATATCGCGGTCGCTGACAACCCCCGTGACCGACAGCATGCGGTCAGCGAGGGTGGACTTGCCGTGATCGATATGCGCAATGATGCAAAAGTTGCGGATAAACGCAGGATCGGTCGAAGCAGGCTCAAGTGTGTAAGAGGCGCGAGGAGACATCCGCCCAATTCTCCCACGTGAGCGACGATCCTGCGCGCACCCGGTTCACAGGACGGGCAGACCCAGGATTGTCGGGTTGTTAGAGCACCTCTAAGGAGCTTCTAGAACGCGGCAAAGAAGAGAAACGGCAGCGAAATCAACGCGCCAGCAACCGCAACCACAACCACAACCCAGCCAAACGTTGCAACGCAGGCCAACACGATACGTGCCCGAGCAAACATAGTTTGCCCGGCGCTGGGGTCGCACAATTGCGATGCAATTGCCATAGCTCCACCGAAACCGAGCAAACATAGTTTGCCCGGCGCTGGGGTCGCACAATTGCGATGCAATTGCCATAGCTCCACCGCGCTGGTAATGTTGCCTGTTGGCTTATGCATAAGGTTCTTTGTCGAACAGTATGCGCATCGCGGCCGGGAATCAGAACATCGATTCTCTTCCACGGCCGCCCACCATCTCTGATCCACAAACAAGAAAGCACCTACACGTGGCAAATATTAAGTCGCAGATCAAGCGCATCGGCACCAACAAGAAGGCACAAGACCGCAACCGTCAGGCCAAGAGCCAGGTCAAGACCGCTATCCGCGCAACGCGCGAAGCGATCAAGGCTGGCGACAAAGAGACCGCTACGGCACGTCTCGTCGCAGCGACCAAGACTCTCGACAAGGCCGCCGGCAAGGGCATTCTGCACAAGAACCAGGCAGCGAATCGCAAGTCGGCCATCGCCAAGCAGGTCGCAGCACTCTAAAGACCTCTGATCGGCACACCGCCGAACACAACAAACGCCCTCACCGTTCGCGGCTGGGGGCGTTTGCTGTTAGGTCGTTTGGTGTCGAACGCCGCAGCTAATTAGCGGATGCCGCGAGCCGCCACAACAGAGATCATGCGTTCCAGCGCAAAGACAGGGTCGCGCCCCAAACCTTTGACCTGAGCATCCGTGTCAGCGATTGCTTCAATGGCGGAGCCAAGCCCAGCATCACTCCAGCCCCGCAAATCTTTCATAGCCCGCTCTGCTTGCCACGGTGCCATCCCAAAAGTCTTCGCTGCCTGACCTGACGACATTGAGCCACCCGAGAGCTTCGCCATCGTTCGAACCTTTGACGCGAATGCAGCCACGATCGGCACCGGGTCTGCCCCCGACGCGAGCGCGTGGCGCAACAAGACAAGAGCCTCGCCTGAACGGCCTGCGATCGCAGAATCAGCAACCTTGAATGCGCTAGTTTCGACCCGCCCCGAGTAGTAGCGGGCAACAGTTGACTCGTTGATCTCATCCGCATCGTCGGCAATGAGCTGCTGGCAGGCAGCCGCAAGCTCGGCGAGATCAGCAGAGAATGCAGAAACGAGGGTGCGCAGTGCGCCCGGTGTCACTCGTCGACGTTTTGTGGCAAATTCGGCGGCCGCAAAGTCGTACTTGTCGGAATCTTTTTTGAGGTCGATGCACACCACCTCAATACCGCCACCCGTGCCTGCACGGATTGCGTCAAGAAGCTTCTTGCCGCGCACTCCCCCGGCGTGACGGAGCACCACATAGGTGTCGTCGGCGGGAGCATCCAGATACTTCACCGTCTCTGCGATGAATGCGTCAGAACACTTTTCGACGTTCGTGATGCGGATCATGCGCGGCTCGCTGAAGAGCGACGGACTCGCCAAACTAATGAGCTCACCTGGGGCGTACTGGTCTGCCTCTAGGTCGCTCACCTCGAGGCTGGGGTCTTCAACCTTGAGGGTGTCACGCAGCAACCGAATTGCACGGTCGGCAAGAAAACCTTCGGTGCCACTGACGAGCACAATGGGCGCCGGACGCACGTTGTTCCACGTCAATTGTGGGATAACGACCTTCGATTTTGCCGGCGATCGCGCTGGGGGCTTAGCGGCCACGAGACTCCTCACTTAGAACTGCGACCCCAGCCTAACCCTGCCCGCCGACGTGCCGTTCCGACCACAGCCGAACTGCACCGGGCTGCGTCCCTGGCGACACCAGCACGAGCCCGTCGGTGTCACTTCGTACTGCCATGATTCCTGCGTCGTCGAGCATGTCCAGCGCGTCAGCCGTCGGATGCCCGTAGCCGTTCTCGGCTCCGACACCCACCAGTCCCACAGTGGCGTTGAGTGCGGCATAGAGGGGCGGGTATTGATCGGCGGAACCATGGTGACTGACTTTGACGACATCCACTGTCGACAGCGCGCGCTCCCCTACGAGTCTCGCCTGCGCACTCTCGCCGAGGTCGCCGAGGAACACGGAGCTGAGGCACTGGTGCTCGCAATCGGGCCGAGGCAGAAACTCGACGATCACGCTCGCATCGTTTCCCGGATCGATGCCCGCAAGTCGCTCGCCGGGCCACAGCACGCTCCACCACAGTTGCCCGAGCTCACCGCGATCCCCAGCGCTGGCAGGGAGCACCTGAGCGCCCGCTGCCGTGAAAGCATCGAGTAGCGCGACATCCTGAGCGGACCCAGTCGGACCGACTAGCACCGTGTCAGCTCGACCGATCACCGCCTCAGCACCGCCCACGTGGTCGTAGTCAAAGTGGGTGAGTACGAGCAGATCAATACGGCCTATACCCAAGCGTGTGAGGCAGGAGTCGACGCGCTCGGGATCGGGCCCGGTGTCAATCAGGGCGATTCGCTCACCGCTGCGCACGACCACGGCATCCCCCTGCCCGACATCGCACTGAGCGAACTGCCAATCTGTGGGCCACGAGAGCGCCGCACTCACCCCGAGACCGGCGGCGGCAGCGCCCGCGAGCGTTGTGACGATGACCAGCATCGTCAGGGCTCGACGACGCCACGGCTGCTTCATCACCAACGCCGCCAACAGAAGAACGGTGAGAATGCTGAGCGCGACGACCCCCACCCAGCCCTCCCACCACGGGATGCGCGTACCCGGAGCATTCGCAAAGAAGGTCGCAACAGCGGCCACCCAAGCCGAGGGCAGCCACGCGATCCAGATCAGGCCAATGCCGAGGGGCGGAAAAACGGTGAGCGCCACACAGGCTGCCAAACCCACGACTGTGGCGACGGGTGCAGCCGGGGCCGCGAGTACGTTCGCGAGCACCCCATAGGTGGGCAAAGTGGGCTGCAATAACAGCAGGACTGGCTGGCAGGCGAGTTGTGCTGCGAGCGGCACGGCGATGACGAGTGACAGCCACCGCGGTAACCAGCGGCCCAACAGTTGCGCCAGCGGTTCGGCAAACAGCAGCAGACCAGCCGTTGCAAAGACCGACAGCGCGAACGCGAAATTGCGCGAGAGCCACGGGTCAAACACCAGAAGGCTGATCGCGGCGAGTGAGAGTACTGCCATACCCCGGATTGGTCGCCCGCTGCCCAATGCGATGAGGACCAGTGTCGCCATGAGAGCTGCTCGGAGAACACTCGGGTCTGGAGTGACAACTACTACGAACACGAGTAGCACGAGCACCGAGAGCGCAATTCTCAGTATGCGATGGGCACCGAGTCTGCTGCCGAGAGCCATGATCAACCCGACGACGATCGCGCAGTTTGCTCCTGATACGGCGGTGAGGTGGCTCAGCGAGCTGGCCTTCATTGCGGCATCCAACTCCTCACTGACCGCAGCGGTGTCGCCGATCGCGAGCCCGCCGATGAGTTGCCCGCCACCGCCAGGAAGGATCTGGGCTGCGGCGGCAAACGTGCGCCGGAGTTGGTTTGCCCACTCGACAGATCCAGCCGGATCGGCGCGCCACTGTGGATCCTCCGACGCAAACACCAGTACCGCTCGACCATCACCCGGCTCGGTTGCCGTGAGTGTTGCTGCGACCGAGAACTCGACCCCGATCCCCCATTCGCGGCCCTGTGGCACCGCATCAGCAGTATTCGTGTCGAACCGATCGCTGTCACGAAAGACCAGCGCAGGAGAGCTCAGCGGCACCGTCTGCCCGTCGACAGTCACCGACGATAGTTGCGCCTGAAAGTACTCAGCATCGGCAGGCTTCGCAGAGGTGGTCGAGCCCCACACCTCCACTTGAGTGTGACGAGCGGCAAGGTCGCTCAGCGCCTCAGGCTGACGAGCATCCGCCTGCACCGCAACGGCGGTCGAACAGAGAGCTGCCAGCGTGCACGCGAGAGCAACACTGGCCAACAGCTGGCGCCGAGAGACGAGCGCAGCGGCAGTCGCTACTCCAGCGGCAAACCACAGCACAACGGCGGTCGCGACGGCCCACTGCGGGACACCGATCAGAAGCACCGCGACCAACCAAGCGATAGCAACAGGGATGCTCAGCCTCAAATCGAGGCTCATACGGTGATCAGCTCGCGCAGTCCCTCGAAGGTCTTGTCACCGATGCCCGAGACATTGCGCAGGTCGTCAATGCTCGTGAACCGGCCATTCGCATCGCGCCACGCCAAGATTCGGGCTGCCATCGCCGGTCCGACTCTAGGCAGCGTGTCGAGCGCTGCCGCATCCGCCGTGTTCAGATTCACTCGCGAATCGGATGCCGCAGCATCCGCCACCTGTTGGCCTTCTTGCGGCACGGAGAACTGTTCACCATCGGTCAGCAATCGCGCAAGATTGAGCTCGTCACGATTGGCGGTCTCAGTGAAGCCGCCAGCGGCCGCAATCGCGTCAATAACGCGGGCCCCATCCGCGAGCTCGAAAAGGCCGGGTCGCACAACTGCGCCAGTGACGTGCACAAACACGGACGGGGAACTGAGCGAAAACTCCCCCTCAGAATCTCCCGGCTCGCCCCGAGAAATCTCTGCCGACTCTGGTCGCGTAGTGAGAGCCGTGACGAGCACGGCACAGCCGAGCGCCACCAACACCAGCACAACGACTGCCCCGACGCGCAACCGCAATCGGGCGCGTCTGGCCTGCTCGAACTCTTCCACGCACAGAAACTACGCGCGCTCCAACCTCTCGAAGCGCGCGCAGCCTGAAGTGTGGAGTTACTTAGCCTTCTGTGGGCTGTTGACGAGTCGCGATGTTGACGAGTCGCGGAGCGCGCACGATGACCTTCACGATCTCGCGATTCCCAACGGTGCGCGCCACAATTGTCGAGGCGAGCGCAAGAGCTTCAAGCTCCGCGCTATCGATCTTGGGTGAGACCTCAAGACGATCCCGTACCTTGCCATCAACCTGAACAACAGCCGTAACCGACTCTTCCACAAGCAACGATGGGTCAGCCTTACGCCAGCCGGCGAGAGCAACAGTCGGCTCGTAGCCGAGCTTCTCCCACATCTCTTCGGCGGTGTGCGGAGCAAACAGGCTCAGGGCGATCGTGATGACTTCTGCGGCTTCACGCACCGCAGCATCCCCACCACCGGCGCCGGTGTCGATCACCTTGCGGGTGATGTTCACGAGATCCATGATGCGGGCGACGAGCACGTTGAACTTCAACGATTCGGCGAGCCCTGGCCCATCGGCCAAGAAGCGATGAGTAGCACGACGCAGAGCAACATCGCCCGTCTTCCATTCGATCTCGGGGGCGCTGGTCACATCCCCTACGAGACGGAATGCGCGAGCCAAGAACTTATGCGATGCGGGAGGCGATACATCTTCCCAGTTAATGTTCTCCTCGGGTGGACCCGCAAACGCGAGGGTCAATCGGAGCGCGTCGGCACCGTGCTCGGCAATCTCGCCGGAGAAGGTGACGGACTTGCGGCTGCGCTTCGACATCTTCTTGCCCTCAGAGAGCACCATGCCTTGGTTAAGCAGTGCGCTAAATGGCTCGGTGAAGCTCACATAGCCCAGATCGAAAAGCACCTTGGTGATGAAGCGCGAGTACAGCAGGTGCAGAATCGCGTGCTCGACACCGCCGACGTACTGATCAACGGGTGCCCATTTTTCGGCTTCTGCGGGGTCGAATGCTTTGTCTGGGTCGTTCGGCGACAGGAAGCGCAAGAAGTACCAGGAGCTGTCGACGAAAGTGTCCATCGTGTCAGCGTCGCGCAGGGCTGGGCTGCCATCGCGCGGGTCGGCGACGTTAATCCAGTCTTCGGCTGCGGCGAGCGGTGACTTGCCCTTGGGCTTCAGATCGAGGCCCTCGGTAGATGGCAATTCAACCGGCAGCTGGTCGAAGGGAACAGGAATCAGTTCGCCATCAGAGCCGTGGATGATCGGGATGGGGGTTCCCCAGAAACGCTGACGGCTGATCAGCCAGTCGCGCAAACGGTATGTCTTCGCAGCGCGGCCCGTTCCCGCCGCCTCAAGCTGCTCAACGATCTTCTTGATCGCATTGCTCTTGCTGAGACCATCGAGTGGCCCAGAGTTGATCATGCGGCCGTCACCCTGCAACGACTTGCCTGTGTCACGTGGGTTCAACGGAGGTAGATCATCCGGAAGGATAGCCATGCCGTTTTCGTCAAGCTCGAGAACAGGAATCGCGCCAGTGATGGGCGCATTCGTGTCGAGTACAACCCGCACAGGCAGGTCGAATTTGATGGCGAATTCAAGGTCGCGCTGATCATGCGCAGGCACAGCCATAACTGCACCGTGCCCGTAGTCGGCAAGAACGTAGTCAGCGGCCCAGATCGGGATGCGCTCGCCCGTTACCGGGTTGACGGCGAAGCGGTCGAGCGGGATGCCTGTCTTTGTACGGCTTGCATCCTTGCGCTCAATTTCGGTCTGCTTCTGGGTCTGCTCAAGGTAGCTCGCGAATGACGCCTTCACGTCGTCGCTGGCATTCTCAACAAGTTCCGCAGCAAGATCGCCGTCGGGGGCAACCACCATAAAAGTGACGCCGTACAGGGTGTCGGGGCGCGTCGTAAAGACCGTGACCTTCTCCTTACGACCTTCGATCTCGAAATCGACATCCGCACCGATCGAGCGACCGATCCAGTTGCGCTGCATCGAGAGCACCTTCGACGGCCAGGCCCCCTCAAGCTGGTTGAGGTCGTCTAGCAGACGGTCGGCATAGTCGGTGATCTTCAAGTACCACTGGGTGAGCTTCTTCTTGACGACAACAGCGCCAGAACGCTCGGACGTCCCATCAGCGAGAACCTGTTCGTTTGCCAGTACCGTCTGATCTACCGGATCCCAGTTGACCCACGAGTCCTTGCGGTACGCGAGGCCCTTTTCGTACATCTTGAGGAACAACCACTGGTTCCACTTGTAGTACTCAGGGTCACTCGTGTGCAGCACGCGATCCCAGTCGAACGAAACTCCGTAGAGCTTCATGCTCTTCTTCTGCTGCGCGATGTTGTCGTACGTCCACCCGCGAGGGTCAATCCCGCGCTCAATGGCGGCGTTCTCCGCGGGAAGACCGAAAGAATCCCATCCGATGGGGTGCAAGACGTTGAAGCCGCGCTGACGCCAGTAACGAGCAGCAATATCACCGAAGGCGTATGCCTCTGCGTGACCCATGTGCAGGTCTCCCGAGGGGTACGGGAACATGTCGAGAATGTACTTGCGTGGCCGCTTGTCGTTGGGGTCACTGGTGGCGAACGGCTTTAGCTCGTCCCACTTGGCCTGCCACTTCGCATGGATGGCCGCGACATCGTAGTCAGGGGCAGCATCGCGATCATCGTGTGCACCAGCGAAGTTGGACTGCTCAGTCACGTAAATACTCTCAATTCGTTACGGGGAAGATCTAAGATTAGCCAACCCAAGGATGCAAAGCCGAATCACTCCGAGTGAACGCCAAGCACCGCAAGCAGCGCGGTGGCCTTCAGCTTTACCTCTGCAAGCTCTTCGATAGGCACGGAGAGTGCCGTGATACCGCCACCGGCACCGATTGTGGAGCCCCGATCATCCATCACAATCGAGCGGATGACCATGGCCAAGTCAACGGCACCGTCGAGCCCCACATACCCGAACACCCCGGAGTAGATGCCTCTCGGCGAATGCTCTAGGGAGTCGAGGATGAGGGTGGCGGAGTGCTTCGGCGCGCCAGTCATTGAACCGGCGGGAAACGAGGCGGCGATTGCCTCGACCGCGCTCACGTCGGCCCTGAGTTGCCCGCTCACGGTGCTCACAAGCTGGTGGACCGTCGCATAGCTCTCCACCGCAAACAACTTCGAGACGATAACCGACCCGACCTCGCAGACGCGACCGAGATCATTGCGCATGAGGTCAACGATCATGAGGTTCTCGGCGCGTTCTTTGTCACTCGCGAGCAGCTCTGCCTTCCAGCGATCGTCTTCGGCCGGGTCGGAGTCGCGTCTCCTGGTGCCTTTGATTGGTTTGGTTTCAATCACTCCGGTCGGGTCGATCGACAAGAACTGTTCGGGCGACGAACTAAGCAACGAACTGCCCCCGACCTGCACGAATCCACCATGATGGCTGGGATTCGCTGCCCGCAGGGCCAGGTAGGTGTTCACCGGATCGGCTGCCGGTTCAACGCGCACGTTCGTGGTCAAACAGAGTTGATAGGCGTCGCCCTCGACGATCGCGTGCTGACACTGCGCGATCATCTCTAGGTACTGGATGTCGCTGTCTCGCCAGGTGGCAACGGGTGCTTCGCTTGGGCTGCCGGGTTCGTTCGATCGGCGCTGGCCGCTCTGGTCACTCTGGTCGTTCAACTCGGAGCGATCGTCATGCTGTGCCGCCCGCGCGACAAGCTCTTCCATCTGCTCCCGCCACTGCTGGAGCTCTCCTGTCCAGCTATCCCCCAGCGCCATCAGGCTGAGGCTGTGCGATTGGTGATCAACCACGATCACCCTGTCGACCCACAGCCACGCTGCGTCAGGAGTGGAAGCGTAAGACCGGATCGCAACATCCATCGACTCACCGCGCAACTCGTAACCAAGCCAGCCGACCCATCCGAGCCGAAATCCGGCCGGGGCATCAGAAAAGTCGATCTCTGCCGGAGCGAACTCGCGACGCATCCACTCAAAAACTGGCTCGCCAAGTTCGGTACTGAGAACCGCACGCGACGAAACAGCTAAATAGCTGCGCCCTGCTGCCGCTGACACTCCGCTATCGAGCCACACCGCGCCATGCGCGCTTGAGTCGTGCGCGCCAACGCCCTGTGTCGCCATTAGTTCCGCAAATACTGCGGCGGGGTCGGCAGAGTACGCCAAGTCAGCAGAGAGAACGCGAGAGCGCATAACCTAAGCCTATGAGTGCGAACGCGATTTACCGGTGGCAGAACGACCAACTGATCGAGGTAGCACCCGAAACCCTTGCCCCAGCGCCGATCACAGTCGCAGATTCGTGGCTAGTCGACACCGGCAAAGTGCTGGCCCTCAACCTTCACCGGCAACGATTCATGGATGCCGTACCCGCGTCACTGCACGATACTGCCGACGAATTTTTCACTGCTGTGATCGCGCAACTCCCGCGCGCTGGTGCCTGGTTTCCGCGCGTCGAGCTGCGCGGAGCCGAGTTCTTTCTTCACCTCCGCCCCGCGCCCGGGCTCCAGCGGTCGGCGACCCTCGTGAGTTACACCGGTGACGACCCGCGCACCGCGCCGACAATCAAAGGCCCCGATCTCGAGCTAATGGGTGCGATCAACGCGGGCGCGCACGCACACGGCGCCGACGACGCCGTTCTCTTAACCGACGAGGGTTACGTTATCGAAGGCGCGTACAGCGCACTGTTGTGGTGGCGCGGCGAAATCCTGTGCGGTCCACCGGCAGAATTCGAGCGCATTGACAGCGTGACCGCGCGAAGCGTGCTCACGCTTGCTCGCGCACTCGGCCTCGATATCCACGAAGAGGCCGTGACGCCGGCTGAGCTCGACGGCACCGAACTGTGGATAGTTAATGCGCTCCACGGCATCCGCATCGTCCCTCGATGGATTGATGGGCCCGAGCTGGCAGAGAAGCCCGGCCGACTTGAGCAGTGGCGCACCCGCCTGAGCGCGCTCGCTCGCACCATTTAGCCAGTCTGCACACGGTTCCGCTCGCTAGGCTCATTCCGTGGACCCCGTTGACCTCGCCCTGAACGCTGAGCCGATTGCTGCCGGCGTCGACTTTGGCCAGTGGGTTAATGACGCACTGAGCTACATTCTCGACACCGTGCAGTCGGTCAATCCGGTGCTCAGAACGATTCTTGCTGGGGTCGCGATCATGCTGGAGACGTCTATCCTGATCGGCCTCCTCGTACCGGGCGACACTGTCGTTTTGGTCACGAGCAGTGCCGTGGGCACCCCATTCGAAGCCGCAATTCTGATCGCTGTGGTCATCGTGGGTGCGCTGATCGGTGAAAGCGTGGGCTTCGCGCTTGGTCGCTACTTCGGCCCCAAGATTCGTCACTCTAAGCTCGGTAGTCGTATTGGTGAACAGCACTGGGCACGGGCCGAACGCTACTTGGGTCGCCGTGGAGGCGTCGCGGTTTTCATTTCCCGTTTCTTGCCCGTGTTGCACTCGCTGATCCCCGTGACCGTCGGCATGAGCACAATGCGGTACCGCACGTTCATGGCGTGGACTGTTCCCGCCACGAGCATTTGGTCGATCGCCTACGTCTCCGTTGGTGCGTTGACGGCGGGCAGCTTCCGTGAGCTACTCGACCAGTTGCACTACGCGGGCTACATCTTTGTGGCCGTGGTGGCCGCATTCGCGATCATTACTCTCGTCGCCAAGAAGGTTCTGCAGCAATCCCAAAAACGCCATATGGAACACCACGACGCTGACCACGAGTAGTACTTGCTCGGCGCCTACGCCTCAGACCGCTTGCCACCGGCCGCCAGCGACTGGTGAGGGGTGACTAGCACTCTGGTGCGTTAACTAGAAAGAGGGGCGGATGCACGTGCATCCGCCGCTCTTCACTGGACTAGCCAGTGGTGTTTGCTAGCTGAGGCCGTTTTCGCTCAACCATGCACGGGCAAGATCGTCAGACGACATCTTGTCTACCGTGCTCTGCACGTTGAGAGCAATGAGGCCCTCAGGGGTGAGCTTGGCGTTGACTGCGTTGAGAACGTCGGCGACCGAATCTACGACATCCACGTTCACGAGCGGAACAACGTTGGATGCCAGGAAAAGACCTTCAGGGTCGGTCAAAGTGACAAGGTTTTCCGTTTCGATGCGCGGGTTCGCGCTGTAGACGTTCGCAACGTCAACCGTTCCCGCAACGAGAGCATCAACTGTGGTGTCGCCTGTGGCTGTCAGGCTCGCGGTGACACCGTAGAGGTCTTGGAGACCGCTAGGACCGTAGGGGCGCTCTTCGAGCTCAGCGTTGCCACCGAGCTTGAGGCCACTAATACCAGCGAGGTCCCCGATGCTCACGAGCGAGTTCGCTGCCGCGAAGTCGGCCGTCACGTTGTAGGAGTTCTCGTCTGTGGCTGGTGCCTGGTCGAGCACTGTGAGGCCCTCGGGCAGTGCATCCGCCAACTCTGCGTAGACATCGTCTGATGTCGTTGCGGTTGTGTCGGGCCGATAAAACTGGAGAAGGTTTCCCGTGTACTCAGGGAATACATCTACTTCGCCGCTCTCAAGGGCGGGAAGGTAGGCGTCGCGCTGACCGATCTGGAATTGACGATCCACATCGAATCCAGCATTCTCAAGGGCCTGTGCATAGATCTCGGCGATAATTTCGTTGGAGTAGTACGTCTGCGAACCAACAACGATGGTCTCGTTGTTGGCGTTCTCATCACCCGAACCGGTGTCTAGAGGGTCACCGGATGCACACCCTGACAGGGCCATTGCCACCCCGACCGCGGCTGCGCCAAGCGCGAGCCGGCCTTTAATCTTTGCTGTGAACATTTCTATCCTCTTCTTTCTTGGGCAGCTTTTGCTGCCACCACTCGTCGTCGGGGTGACGACGTGCGGACATCTTTAGCACGCCCAGCCGCGACTCCGCGGGGAATCGCGAATTGCTGGATGAGCGCGAATATTCCATCGAGCGCGAGCGCAAGGGCCGCGATGAGAAGCGCGCTACCGAGCATCTCGTCATAGCGCTGCAGCGGGAGCCCGCGGAAAATGTAAATACCAAGACCGCCGAGTCCTACATAGGCCGCAAGCGTGGCTGTGGCAACTACTTGAAGCGTCGACGCGCGCAGCCCGCCAATGAGCAGCGGCAAGCCAAGCGGCACTTCAACCTTCCACAAGATCTGCCACTCCGTCATGCCTACGGCACGTGCCGCGTCAATGACATGACGGTCCACCGCCTCAAGACCTGCGTAGGCGCCAGCTAAAATCGAGGGGATCGCGAGCAGCACAAACGCGATAATCGCGGCGAGTTGAAGCTGCGTTTCGGCGACACCGATCAGTAGCACCAGAAGAAGGATGAGGCCGAACGATGGCAATGCTCGCGCTGCGCCAGAAAGCCCCACCGCAAAGTCGCGACCTTTGCCCGTGTGCCCGATGAAAAATCCGAGTGGAATCGCCACGAGCGCCGCTATAGCGACAGAAATAAACGTGTAAAACAGGTGCTCTTCGAGCCGAAGGGGAATGGGATTGCTGCCTTCGAACCGCTCGGGCGAGAACAACCACTGCAGTGCTTCGATGAGAAAATTCATGCGGTCGCCCCTTCCACAGCAGGTTCAGACTGGCTCACCTTCATCTTTTTGACAGTTGTCCACGGCATGAGCAAGCGGCCCAGAAGAACGAGACCGCGGTCAATGAGCAGAGCTACAACCACGGTCATCACTACTCCGGCGAAAATTTCTTCGATGATTCGACGCTCGAAGCCATTGGTGAACAGGTAGCCCAAGCTTTCGACACCGATCAGGATGCCGACGGTGACCAGACTCACCGTTGACACCGCGGCCACCCTCAGCCCAGCAAGAACGACGGGGCCGGCGAGCGGAAAATCGACGGTCCAGAATCGACGCCAACCACCAAAACCGACGGCTGTAGCTGATTGACGGATCGCAGGATCAACAGAAGTCAGAGCATCCGCCACCGATCGGGCCATGATCGCCACCGCATATAGCGTGAGCGCGATGGTGATGTTGAGTTCGCTGAGAAAGCTGATGCCCAAAAGCGGAGGCAGGATCACAAAGAGGGCCAACGACGGAATCGTATAAAGCAAGCCAGCAACGGTCAGCAAAATTCCACGCGTGAGCTTGAACCGGTACGCGATCCAGCCCAGTGGAATTGAGATAAGAAACCCGAGAATGATCGGCGGGATGCTCAGTCGCACGTGTTCAAGCGTGAGTCCCCAGATCAAATCAAGATTATTGATGATCCAAGTCACTCTTGCCCCGACCCACCGACAAGCACTCCAGCACCACGGCCTTCGCTGTCAACCAGAATCGTTCCCGACTCGGTCTTCTTCAGTGAAAGAGCACGCTTGCCGCGATCGGTGCCAATAAAGTTTGCGACAAACTCACTGGCAGGGTTCGCCATTATTTCGTTGGGGCTGCCGACCTGCGCAATGAGCGCACCCTTTTCGAGGATGACGACCTGATCGCCAAGCAAGAATGCCTCGTCGATGTCGTGAGTGACAAAAACGATCGTCTTATCGAGCTCGTGCTGGAGTCGAATCGTCTCCTGCTGGAGTTCAGCTCGCACGATCGGATCAACTGCGCCGAAAGGTTCATCCATGAGCAGAATATTGGGGTTAGCTGCTAGCCCGCGAGCCACGCCAACGCGCTGCTGCTGACCGCCCGAGAGTTGACTCGGGTAGCGGTCGGCGAGCGTACGACTCAAGCCAACAGTGTCGAGTAGCTCGAGCGCTTGAGCGCGCGCCTGCTTCTTCGGAACACCGTTGAGAGTCGGAACAGTAGTGACGTTGTCTATGACCTTGAAGTGAGGAAGAAGCCCAGAGTTCTGCATCACGTAGCCGATGCTGCGCCTGAGAGCCACCGGCTCCTTGCGCATAATACTGTCGCCATCGATCTCGATGTCGCCCCCAGTGGGATCCACCATGCGGTTAATCATTCTGAGCAGCGTTGTTTTTCCGCTGCCAGACGACCCTACGAACACGGTGATCTTGCGTGAAGGAATCACGAGATCAAAATTGTCTACAGCGACGGTACCGTCGCCAAAACGCTTGGTTACTGCTCGAAATTCAATCATAATTTCGGCTCATTCCTCGCGCCCTGCGCGGATCGACACTTGCCAGCACTATTAGCTAAACAGTATTCGAAGCCGCTGTCATTCCCGATCGGGCATAACTAGGCAGATTTACACGAAGCCGAAACTCCTACCAGCCGATATTCTCCGCAATAAATCCGCGAACGGCAGAGGTGCTCACGGCGATGAACTCATCGTCGCCCTGAGGGTTCATGAGGAACGCACGCGCGACAAGCGCGTCACTCATCTCAAGCCCAGCTTCAAGCGTGAAACGCGAGGTTGCAGAATTCTCGACACCAAAGCGAGCCGAAAGCGCCTCGACGATACGCTCAGCCACAAGTGACTTGTGCGTGCGGCCGTTGGGTAGCGGGCGAAGATCGAGCTGATCTCCAACGCGGAGTCCGCGGAATCCAGGCTCGGTGCGGTAGGTGTCGATGACCGAAGAGAACGCTGTCGACAGTGCTCCGCGCCAGTCTGACTGCCCAGGATCGTTAATAGCTTCAGTGATTCGCACCATTACACGCTCGAAGTTGCGCGCGCCAAGAGCCTGGAGCAACACGATACGATCCGGAAAATAGCGGTAAACGGTGCCGATAGACGCTCCTGCGCGCTCGGCGACCATGGCGGTGGTTAGCCGCTCAATGCCGACTTCGTCGACGATCGATGCTGCTGCATCGAGTAATGCTGTTAGTCGAGCTGTGCTTCGTGCTTGCACTGGCTCGTTGCGAAGCGAGACTGCTGGTTCAGCCGCGATGTCGATGGTTGTTTGTGCGGACACAATGGCCCCCTTCTCGGTGTGTGACCAATCCTAACCTTTAGAACGCTGGTTCTAGGGGAGGTATGAGCCCACTTTTCCTGCGCGAACGCCTTACAGTTGCTATATGTGCGGTCGATTTGCCATGGATGACACGGTCAATCCGACGATTACTGGGTTCGTTGCTGCCACCGGCCGTCCGCCGGCAGAGTGGCAAGCTGACTAGGCGGCAACGGGAAGTCTTGCAGACATCCACGACCGGATGTCGGTCATCGTTGCCACAGATGCGATCGATGAGTGGATCGATCCCCGCACCACGGGTGACGAGGGTTTGGCACAGGCGACGGTTTCCGCATCCGCAATTGTGAGCGAACAATTGCAGGCTGAACCGCAAATTCAACAGCAGACCTGCCTGCCCGGTGCTGCTGCAGGCGTGGTGTGACCTTAGGCTGGAGCAATGGCTCGACTCGGCAAAGCCCACACGCCCGCGAAGACAGCGGGAGAAATTCTGCACCGCGCGGCTCGCATCGAGGATTCCTTTCACAGTTGGAGGGAGCGTCGCGGTCGCAAACGCGGTCTCACTACGACGCTCATTCCGTACAGCAGCTATGGGGCTACCAACTGGGCCCGCGTGTTGTGCCGCGTTGTTCTCACTCGCGGAACAGAGGCATCAAAGAAGCGCGCAGAGAAAGTTCGTGGCTGGCGCAGCTTCTTCAGCATCCCGGTTAACGATGAAGTTGTCACCGTCACTATCGGTGGCAAAGAGGTGCAACTCACTCCGGGGCGCGGTGGCGTGATTGATGAACAGGTGGATGTCACACTTGCTCCAGGCTGGCAAACGGCCACTCTCGACTCGGCTGGTTCCGATGCCACTATCGCCCACATTTTTGTTGTTGACCCGAACGCGAGCTTCGGAATTATTTCTGACGTGGATGACACGGTGATGGTTACCGCGCTGCCTCGCCCACTGCTGGCGGCGTGGAACACTTTCGTGCTCGATGAGCACGCCAGACGCCCGGTAGCAGGCATGGCCGTGCTTTATGACCGGCTTGCGCGCGCTAATCCGATCGCGCCTGTTGTCTACCTCTCCACGGGAGCCTGGAACGTCGCGCCGACCCTCACGCGCTTCCTCAAGCGCAATCTGTACCCTCGCGGCGCAATGCTCCTCACTGATTGGGGTCCGACCCACGACCGTTGGTTCCGTAGCGGCGCCGAGCACAAGCGCGCCAGTCTTCGCAGGCTTGCCTCAGAATTCCCCGCCATCAAGTGGTTGTTAGTCGGCGACGACGGTCAACATGACGAAGAGATTTATGGCGAGTTTGCTGCAAGCCATCCCGACAACGTTGCCGCGGTAGCAATCCGGCAGCTGTCTACTGGTGAAGCTGTTCTGGCTGGTGGACGCAGCAAATCAGCAGAACGCGAACGCGGGTCTTCAATTCCCTGGCGTTTCGCACCCGATGGCGCGCGCTTAGCGGTTGAGCTGAGAGAGCTCGGACTCATCAACGATTGAGGGACCTTTTCACCGGCTGAGCGGACTTCTTCTCAACTAATCACGTATCGATTGTTAAATTTCGCGCACGATAGCCGGATGTGCAGGAAGCTGGCTCCCGACGCTGCAATGATTGTCTTATGGCGTTACCAATCGAAGACTATGCCCTTATTGGCGATTGTCAGACGGCTGCCCTTGTCGGCCGCGATGGAAGCATTGACTGGCTTTGCTTTCCGAGATTCGACTCCGCGTCGATGTTCGGAGCGTTGCTCGGCGATGAAGACCACGGTCGTTGGCTTGTTGCCCCCGTCGCGAGTCTCTATGAATCGGCGACAGTGACCGTCACTCGCAAGTATCGCGAGAACACGTTTATTCTCGTTACCACTTGGGTGACCGACGAGGGTGAAGTCGAAGTAATAGATTTCATGCCCTACGGAAACCGCCGTGCCGATGTTGTGCGCCGCATCCGCGGAGTTCGCGGAACTGTTGCAATGCACACAGAGCTGCTTATTCGTTTCGGATATGCCACCGCGCTGCCATGGTTGCATCAAGCACCTGACGCTGGTGGCCACGCCGTTATCGGCGTTGCCGGGCCAGACGCAATCGTTGCCCGCGGCATCGAGTTGCACTCGGCTGACCACAAGCACACTGCAAACTTCATGATCAGCGAAGGTGAAACTCGCGACCTGACCATGACCTGGTACCAGGCACATCGCAACCCACCCGCTGCAGTAAACGTCGACGACGTACTCGCCCGCACCAGCGAATGGTGGCACAACTGGGCTTCACACTGCGAACCGACCGAACAGTATCCAGAGATCGTCAAACGGTCACTCTTGGTGCTGCGCGCGCTTACTCATGAAGACACCGGCGGAATTGTTGCCGCCGCCACGACCAGCCTTCCCGAATGGTTCGGCGGTAGCCGCAACTGGGATTACCGCTACGTCTGGCTTCGCGATGCTGCACTCACTTTGCATGTGTTGCTCGATCACGGTTATGTCTCCGAGGCCGAAGCTTGGCGTCGCTGGTTGCTACGCGCCATCGCTGGAGATCCCGCGGATGTGCAGATCATGTATGGCCTCTCTGGCGAGCGTTGGCTCGAAGAGCGCGAGCTTGATTCGCTTCCGGGCTATGAAGGCGCAACCCCGGTTCGCATCGGCAACGGCGCGTTCAATCAGTTCCAGGGTGACGTGTTCGGCGAAGTCATGGTCGCACTTCAAGCAGCCCGTCGGTCCGGCGTGCACGAGAACGACTTCTCGTGGCCTCTTCAGCGCGCCCTGATGACCTTCGTGGAACATAACTGGAACCGCCCAGACAACGGCATCTGGGAGATCCGTGGCCCTGAGCGTCACTTCACCCACTCGCGCGTAATGCTGTGGGCTGCCATGGATTGTGCAATCACCGCCGTGGAAGAGTTTGGCCTTGAGGGTCCGGTCGAGAACTGGATCAAGATTCGCTCAGAGATCCATGACGAGATCGAGCGTGACGGATGGGACGCCGAACGCGGCACTTACACCCAGTACTACGGCGGAACCAGCGTCGACGCTTCACTGCTTCAGCTGCCACAGGTCGGCTACCTTGCCGCAGACGATCCCCGCATGCTCGGAACTATTGCCGCCATCGAGGAGGAACTTCTTGTCGATGGCCTCGTACTGCGATATCGCACAGAGTCAGGAGTGGATGGGCTTCCCGAGGGCGAAAACCCCTTCCTCGCGTGTTCGTTCTGGCTTGTTGAACAATATGCCGGCTCTGGACGAATTGAGGATGCGACCGTGCTCATGGATCGCCTCGTGAGTTTCGCTAACGATGTCGGGCTCATCAGCGAGGAGTACGACACGGTCAACGACCGCCAGGCAGGTAACACTCCGCAGGCACTCAGCCACCTCGCGCTCGTACGCGCAGCCGATGCGATCTCGAAAGTAAAGAGCCGAAATTGAAGCTAGTAACGACGCTCATAATTGCGCGTCGTTCACCGTTGCTGCAAGTGCTCAAGACGTCAGTCGCGGCGGTAATCGCATGGGTGGTCGCAGGCTTTGCGCTTCAGCAGCCGCTGCCCATCTTTGCGGCGATTGCTGCACTCTTGGTTGTTCAACCAAGCGTCACCCAGTCGATTGAGAAGGGTATAGAGCGCAGCATCGGTGTCGTTGCCGGTGTGGTTATTGCACTTGGTGCAGGCCAACTCTTTGGCGACCAGAGCTGGGTCATTCTGAGCGTCATCATCATCTCAGTGCTCGTTGCGTGGGCGTTGCGATTGAGCCCCGGCTCTGCCAACCAAATACCGATTAGCGCAATGCTTGTTCTCGCTTTGGGCGGACAAAACGCCGGCTATGCGGTTGAGCGAATAGTGGAAACCATTATTGGTGCTCTGATCGGGTTGATCGTCAACCTCGCGATCGTTGCTCCGGTCTTCGTCAGCCCGGCGCGCGTAGCGGTGGCTTCCCTTACCAAGAAGACGGCGGCTGTGCTCGAATCTTTAGCGCAATCGCTTAGCACTCCCCAGTCAGACGCAGAGCTTCGCAAGCTCCTTGATGACGCACGGATGCTCCGCGATTTGCGCGACGCTGCGTCCATGGCCCTTCGCCAAGGTGCCGATAGCCTCACACTTAACCCGCGAAGGAGCAAACATCATCGGATGCTGCACCGCGAGACAGAACTGTTCGCGATACTGACCGTGCTCGTCACCCGCACTCTCGGCATGGCTCGCGCCATCCATGATCGCTATGACACCAATCTCATGACAGACCCGGTCGTGATCTCGATTGCGCGCGAACTCGAACGCGCGGCACATGACCTGAGACTGCGTGGGCGGGCACCGGGCGAACGCGATTCTGCCCCGCCGACGAAGGATCTTCTCACGCTTACGGCACCACTCACGGTGCTTACTCCGCATCCACAGCACTGGATTCTGATCGGATCTCTGCTGGAAGACGCGCGCCGAGTACACGAGGTAATCGTCGGCGACTCGGATAACGGCTAGCTGACGCGGCAGCGGTCTAACGTGGTCACCCAGATAAAGCGATCGCCCCGCTATTGCGTGATGGCGGTGCACCGCTCGGAGCAGTGCACGAATCGCCCGGTCTCCCCCGAGAGAGTGCGACGAAGCGTCAAAAGTTTGAGGGCTGCGTCGTTGATCACCGATTCATCAAGTTGGCCATCGTCAACGGCCTGCGCCACCGCCGAAACTATGCCCGGGGCGTCGACCGCACCGACGTACAGCAGCATCGTGTTTCCGGCTTCGATCGCGCGCACTGCGTTGGCAATCTGGCTCGAATACTCCGGCACCCCCGACCGCTCTAGCATTCCCATATCGTCGGTAATGGCCACTCCATCGAAGCCGAGATCGTCACGCAGAATCTCGTGCCACCGGGTCGAAAACGTCGCCGGTTCGGGGTCGACCGCGGTGAAGGCAAGATGCCCGAACATCACGATCGGGGCGCCACCATCAATTCCTGCCTCAAAAGGCAGCGCATGGGTTGTGCTCCACTCGTTCAGCGTCATCGACGTAGTCGGGATGCTCGAGTGCGAGTCGCCGGGTGCCGCACCGTGACCCGGAAAGTGTTTGAGAGTGGAGAGAACTTGCGACTCGCCGGCGACCGCCTCGGTGACCCGTGCCGCGGCATCCGCCCCGGTTGAACCGAATGAGCGCTCGAAGATGAAACTGGATCGATCACTGGCAACGTCAGCGACGATGCCAAAGTTCACCGAAATGCCTACCGACTCCAACAGCGCACCTCGCTGAGCGAACGCATCGAAAGTGGCTTGCGGAGCTTGGGATCGCAACTGATATGCCGACGATGCGTTGTCAGTGGGTACGCGACTCACGATCCCGCCTTCTTGATCGGTGGCCACAAGCACCGGAAGCCCGGCTTCGTCGCTGAGCGCTGCCGTGTCAGCCCTCAGTTGAGCCAGCGAGCCGGGGATGTTGTCGCCCATCAAGATGTAACCGCCGACGCCGTCATACGTGCCGGGCGCACTACTGCCGGGTTGCGTGCCTGGCACATGCACCATGAGCATGCTCAGCACCTTTTGCCCGAGAGTCATGGTCGCAAGACGATCCCGCGCATACCGGGCGGCCGGATCGATCTCCGGGCGCTCAGCTCGCGGCGAGAATGTCGGCGCAGGAACAACCTGGGCATTCGCACCCGCACTGCAGCCGACAACTGCAACCGAGAGAGCAACAAGCATTGCGGCTGCTAGGGTTCGCCGCGCTCTAGCCATCCTGCGATGCTACCCGGCTCGGGAGTGTTAGCCCGCTATAGCCAAGTGAGGGAGGCAAACTCTTCGGCGCTTATTCCGAACTGTTCTGTTGCATGCGCGACCGTCGATCGCACTGCCGTCACCGGTGCGTCCTTGCGAACGAGAACATCGATTCCCGCGGGCGTTAGTCGCGAGCGGGCGAAGCGTATGACCACAATATCGAAGGCATCGTTTGCTCCGACGACCTGCCAACGACTCGTAAGAACCTTGAGCCAACCCTGACCGCGCCAGACGAACTCATCGCCGCGCAACCGGTCAGTTCCCACGATCGTCTTCGGTTCGCCACTGCTCGTGGTGTAACTCACCGTGTCGGCGAGCGTCAGCTCTTCGCCCTCGACAATGTCATAGGAAAATTCCGGGTCGTGGCGCGTGCCATCAAGCCACATCGGCAAATTGGTCGCCGCGACACTCCACGTGCCGGGCAGCCTGGCGGCAAGCACCGAGGCATCAAAAAAATCACTCACGAGATCAACATAAGTCACAACGGCTGGGAGTCCGCAATTTGGATGCCGTGGCGCGTTACTCTTGCCCCATGCTGCACGCACTTCTGCGGTCATCGCACCCAGGACCGACGGCTGCCGTTACGCTCATCGCCCTGGCTCTCTCCGTTGGAGTCAGCCTGGAGCTGTGGCGAACCACTGTCGTAACGCTCATGATTCTCGGCAACCAGCTTTCGATCGGCCTGTCGAACGACTGGCTGGATGCCACCCGCGATCGTCGAAACGGGCGACGAGATAAACCCATCGTGAGCGGGGAAATTTCCTCGGCAACCGTAGGTC
This sequence comes from Rhodoglobus galactosidasius, assembly GCF_054957775.1. NCBI lineage: Bacteria > Bacillati > Actinomycetota > Actinomycetes > Micrococcales > Microbacteriaceae > Rhodoglobus > Rhodoglobus galactosidasius. Next base: position 150,746 of record NZ_JBQIAV010000005.1, read on the forward strand.
GGGTAGCAATGTCTTTGGCTGCCGCCTCGGTTGCGCTTTCTCTGTTCCTAGGGCCGCTCGCAGCGGTCGCTCATGCGCTCTTTCTTGCCAGCGGCTGGCTGTACAACGTCGGTCTCAAGTCGACCACGGCATCCGTTATCCCGTACGTCATCGGCTTTGGCTCCCTCCCGGCGATCGTGACGCTGGCCGCCGACCCTCCGCAGCTTGCTCATGCCTGGGCACTGGCTGCCGGTGCGTTGCTGGGAATTGCTGCGCACTTCAGCAATGTCTTGCCCGACCTCGATGACGATAGCGCCACAGGAGTGCGCGGGCTCCCCCACCGGCTTGGCGCACGCCCTTCTGGATTCGTCATCGCAGTAAGTCTCACTGCCGCACCTCTCGCCATTGTTTTCGGCCCAGGAAACGAAGTATCCGCTGTCTCGTTCGTTGGCCTCAGCCTCACGATCGTTCTGGCCCTGACCAGTGTCGTGCTGGTTATTCGAAACACGATGAAGCGGATGCTCTTTCGCCTCACCATTGCGGCAGCGTTGATCAACGTGGCACTCTTGCTGCTCTCGTCTCCGCAGTTGAGCTAAAGAATCTTAAGCGAGTGGCGGGGCGACATCTGCTGGTTCGGGGTCAACATTGGCAGGGTTACGGATGCCCGCGAACGACACAATCGCTCCCGCAAAGAGCAGCGCCGCAGTAACGATGATGACGCGGTGGAAGTTGTCGGCGGTCAACGGCCCGACAACGATCACGCCAAGAAGCGCAACCGTGATGAGTCCAGCGATTCGGGACAGCGCATTGTTGACTGCCGACCCGACTCCTGCCTGTTGTGCGGCAATCGCTCCGAGAATCGCTGATGTGAGCGGTGCAACTGTCATCGACATCCCCATTGATAACAGCACCATGCCGGGCAAAACCTGAGCGAAGTAGTTGACGCTTTCTTGCATCGTAAGGAACGTCGCATAGCCGATACCAGCAAGCGTCGGGCCAAGCGTCATAAACAGTCGGGGGCCGTACTTTCCACTCAAGCGACCAAAATATGACGATAACAGGATGATGCCGATTGTTAGTGGCAAGAAAGTAAGTGCCGCTAGCGTAGCCGGGTAACCCGCGACCTCCTGGAGATACACCACAAGGATGAACCCGCCGAGGGCGAGCGCCCCATAGATGAAAATCGTGGCGATATTGCCCATGCTGAAGTTGCGCTGTTGAAACAATTCCAGAGGCAACATCGGTTGGGGCGCGCGCCGTTGCCACAGCACAAATGCGACCAAGCTGAGCAGTCCGACAGCTAAAGGCACGAAGACAGCAGGGCTGCCCCAGCCGTAGTTTCCCTGCTCGATAAGCGCAAAGACGGGGCCGCCGAGACCGACGATGCCCAAAACGGCGCCCAGATAATCGATGCGGGTGTCCTTCTTACGTTCGTCTCTGTGCCCGAGCACGACAAGCATCCACAAGGTCACTGCAATTGGCAGAACGTTGATCGCAAAGACGAGCCGCCAACTGAGTAGGTCAACGAAGACGCCGCCCAAGACTGGGCCAACGATGAACGCGGCGCTAGTCCACGCTGTCCACTGGCCAATGGCGCGAGCCTGAGCCGCACCTCTAAAGGTCGACATGATGAGAGCAAGTGAACTGGGAACCAGCAGCGCACCCGCAACGCCTTGGAAACCACGCAACACAATCACGAGCTCGGCGGTGGGAGCCACAGCAATGGCGAGCGAAATGACACCAAACGCGATTAGCCCGATCCGCAGAATGACGATGCGACCGAAGACGTCAGACAACGATCCGGCGAGCAAAATGAGTGAACCCAGTGTGATCAGATAGGCATCAACAACCCACTGTTGCGTGCTGAGACCACCGCCGAGCTCATCACGAATAGCGGGCAACGCAACGTTGATCACCGAGCCATCAAGAAACGCCACAAAGGACGCAAGGATAGCGATAATCAGAATGAGGCGTTGATCTCGGGTCACACAGCTATTCAACACCCGCGGTAGGGCAATGTATGCCCGCGCTGTTGCCTAATCGAGTCGATCGAAACCAGACACGCGCACAACCGCGACACCCTCAGCGGCAGATTCCACGAGATCAACCGACGCCGATATAGCCCAATCGTGGTTTCCCGCCGGATCAGCAATGATCTGCCGCACCTGCCACTGGCCAGGCATTTCGGTAATCGCAATCATCGCCGGGCCACGAGCATCCCCCGCTGTCGACAGGCTGTCGTGCTCCTCGAAGTAGCGGTCAAGCGCCTCGCCCCAGGCTTGCTCATCGAAACCGGCCGCGGCATCCAACTCGCCGAGAGCCACCGCGTCATCGCGAGCGGCTAGCTGCACCCGGCGAAACATTTCATTGCGCACAAGCACCCGGAACGCTCGAGCGTTCGTGACGACGGATGCCGGGGTCGGCGGCAACACCGGCTCGTTGCTAGTCGCGCTGTCGGCCCCGCTTGTCATGGCCTCCCACTCATCGATGAGGCTGGAGTCGACCTGGCGCACGAGTTCGCCAAGCCACTCGATGAGGTCGAGGAGTTCGTCCGTCTTGGCGTCATCCGGAATCGTTTGACGCGTTGCCCGGTAGGCGTCCGAAAGGTAGCGGAGCACCAGCCCCTCGCTGCGTGCGAGACCATAGAAGCCGACGAAGTCAGCAAAGGTCATGGCCCGCTCGTAGAGATCGCGCACAACACTCTTGGGGTTAAGCTCGAAGTCGCCAATCCACGGTTGGCTCGCGCTGTACATTTCGAAGGCGGCGCCAAGCAGCTCATCGAGCGGCTTCGGCCACGTGACCTCCTCGAGCAACTCCATGCGCTGGTCGTACTCGATGCCCTCCGACTTCATCGCGGCAACGGCCTCGCCACGCGCCATGAACTGCTGCTGCGAGAGAATCGGTCGAGGATTGTCGAGGGTCGATTCAAGAACCGAAGTCATATCGAGCGCGTAGTTGGGCGACTCCCGATCAAGCAAATCGAAGGATGCGACCGCAAAAGGCGATAAGGGCTGATTGAGCGCAAAGTTGGCCTGCAGGTCGACCGTGAGCCGGATCTCGATGCGTTCATCGAAGCTCTCGACTTCTTCGTCATCCACAATCACGGTGTCAGAAACTCGGTGTTCCTCGACGATTTCGGCCGTACGCAGAGTGCGGTAAATCGCGAGCGCCTGACGGGCCAGTTCGCGCTGGCTGTGTCGAGGCTCATGGTTGTCTTCGACCAGGTGCCGCACATTCGAGAAGACGTCTCCCCCGCGAGCGATCACGTTGAGGATCATGGCGTGGTTCATACGCATGTTGCTCGTGAGTAGCTCTGGTTCGGCGGCGATCATCCGCTCGAAGCTCGACTCGCTCCACGTCACGAAGCCTTCGGGAGCTTTCTTGCGCACAAGTTTGCGCAGCTTCTTGGGGTCATCGCCTGCTTTTGCCACCATCTTTGCGTTCTCAGACTCATGCTCCGGTGCTTGAGCAACCACGGTTCCTGCGGTATCGAAGCCTGCGCGGCCTGCACGGCCTGCGATCTGGTGGAACTCGCGCGCGGTGAGCTGGCGCATCCGCGTTCCGTCGTACTTGGTCAGTTGTGTCAGCAGCACCGTGCGAATGGGCACATTGATGCCCACGCCGAGAGTGTCGGTTCCGCAGATGACGCGCAGTAGGCCGCGCTGAGCCAGCTGCTCGACAAGTCGTCGGTACTTGGGCAGCATCCCCGCGTGGTGAACGCCGATTCCTGACCGGATGAGTCGCGACAGTGTCTTTCCGAACACCGTTGTAAACCTAAAGTCACCAATCGCCTCAGCGATCTTGTCGCGCTGCTCGCGAGTGACCACCTTGATGCTCGTCATCGCCTGGGCTCGCTCAAGCGCGGCGGCCTGTGAGAAATGCACGATGTAGATCGGTGCCTGCCCGGTCGACAACAAATCTTCCACCGTCTCGTGAATCGGTGTGATGGCCCACGAATAGTGCAGGGGAACTGGACGCTCGACGCCCGTGATCACACTCGTCTCACGGCCAGTGCGACGGCTCAGATCATCGGCCAACGGCTGCATGTCGCCGAGCGTCGCCGACATCAACACGAACTGCACGTGGGGAAGAATGAGCAGCGGCACCTGCCAGGCCCAGCCGCGGTCGGGGTCAGCATAGAAATGGAACTCGTCCATGACAACCTGGTCGACTCGGGCATCCGCCCCCTCACGCAGCGCTAGGTTTGCAAGAATCTCGGCCGTGCAACAGATAATGGGCGCATCGGCGTTCACCGAAGAATCGCCGGTGACCATGCCCACGTTCTCGGCACCAAAGATCTCGACAAGCGCAAAGAACTTCTCGCTCACGAGCGCTTTGATTGGCGCGGTGTAGAAGGTGCGCTGCCCTTGGGCAATGGCGATTGCGTGAGCAGCGATCGCCACCAGAGACTTGCCGGTTCCGGTCGGCGTCGACAAGATCACGTTCGCGCCCGAAACGAGTTCGATAACCGCTTCGTCTTGAGCCGGATACAAGCTCAGACCGCGATCGGATGCCCACCCCACGAATGCGTCATAGGTTGCGTCTGCGTCATAGGGCGTCGGAAGCGCATCCAGGAGTGAGGGCATTGTTCAACCGTAGCTGGGTGACAGGGTTGGCTGCGCCGAACTAGCTGAGTGCCAGCATGACCGAGGCAACGAGCGCGAACCCCATGCCCATAAGTTGTACCTTGCTGACGCGCTCGTGCAGCGTGAACCGAGCAAGCACGATTGTGGCAAGTGGGTAAAGGCTGACGAGCACCGAGACGACGGCCAGGCTTCCCATTTGGAGCGCGAAGAGAATGAATGCGTTTGAGGCACCGACGAGCACACCACCGGTTGCCGCAAGTAACCGTGCGCGGGCAACACTCACGACCGGGCCACCTTCGGGCTGATGATCGAACTGAGCAAGGAATCGTCTTAGTGGCGGACTCAGTCTGGTGAGTGCGAGCAAGATCAGCATTGCGCCGAGCCCCACAAGGATTTCAACGACCGCCGTTACAAGTCCCGCCGACGCTGGCGCTTGATCGAGCGCAATTAGTGCCGTGCCCAAGCTGATTCCCGAAACCAGACCGACCACAACGGTGCGGGGCCGCACTCGTACTGCGGCATCCGATCGAGTCACTGAGACCAGCAGCGCGCTGACGAGAGCGAGCACGATCGCTACCCAGGCCTGTAGCGGCAGCTGCTCCCCGGTGATCACGGCAAACGCAACCGGCACCACGGCACCAACGACAGCGATGAGGGGCGCAACCAGGCTCATGGGGCCGTCGGCAAGAGCCGCATAGAAGGCGAGCAGCCCAATGATTGCGCTCACCCCAGCAACCGCACCCCACACAATGGCACCGGCTTCCCACCGCACGACCACAAAGGGCATTGCCGCCAATAGGGCGAGAGTGGCGAAGACGTGGATGATCGTGGTGGCCGGAACAACGCGAAGTCGCCGAGTGCTCAGCCCGCCGAAAAAATCGGAGACACCATAAAATAGGGAGCCAGCAAGCGCGAGCACGACACTGACGATCATTGCTCAAGCTTAGAGCTACTGGGGTTGTTTGCGCTCCGTGACATGACCGCCGCGTCTCGACCTCGTCGGATCACAGCAGACCTGTGGTCGCGGGTAGAATCTGGTGTGCCCAATTCAAGCGAATCCCCCGTGCCCGGCCAGAGTGGCCTCGATCCGATGGAGCGTGAAACGACCCTCAAAGTTTTGGCTCAGATGGCCGGATTCGACGAGGAGCACCCCGACTTCGTCACCGTTCGACGCGCTACCGCTGCGATGTTCAAGGCGGTCAAGAAGGAACGCCGTCTCGAAAAGCGCGCCACGATTGCGGATGCTGATCGACAGGTAATTGCGGCGACCGCGACCGGTGCTGCCGATCGCATTGACGACGAGACTCGCGGCATCCCGATCTCGACGAACACGACCACGCCGTCTGCCGGCGAGCTGATCAAGGCTCGCCCCTGCTACATCTGCAAGCAGCCCTACACAACCGTTGATTCGTTCTACCACCAGCTCTGCCCCAGCTGCGCCGCCGTCAATCACGCCAAACGCGACGCGCGCACTGACCTCACCGGCAAGCGCGCGCTACTCACGGGTGGTCGCGCCAAGATCGGCATGTACATCGCGCTGCGCTTGCTGCGGGATGGCGCGCACACAACCATCACGACCCGCTTTCCTCGGGATGCCGTTCGTCGCTTCTCGAGCCTGCCCGATTCGGCAGACTGGTTGCACCGACTGCGCGTCGTCGGAATCGACCTCCGCGACCCCGCCCAGGTCATTGGGCTCGCTGAGTCGGTCGCCGCACAGGGCGCGCTCGACATCCTCATCAACAACGCCACTCAGACAGTGCGTCGCTCCCCCGGCGCCTACCAGCCACTCGTCGATGGCGAGCTTGCCCCGCTGCCCGACGGCCCGCTGCCCGAACTCGTGACGTTCGGCCACACCAATGACCCGCACCCGCAGGCGCTCGCGCAGTCAGTATCGGCACACCCCATTTTGGCTGCTGCCGCGACTCGGGCCGAAGAACTCACTGAGCAGGCGATGACCGCAGGCTCCAGCTCGCGTGAACGCCTCGCCGCGGGCACCGCAATCGACGCGGGCGGGCTCGTTCCCGACCTCGATTCGATCAACTCGTGGACCCAGCACGTCGATCAGGTTGATCCGCTCGAAATGCTCGAAGTTCAACTCGCCAACACGACGGCGCCATTCGTGTTGATCTCGATGCTGCGACCATCGATGGCTGCCTCGCAGTCTCGACGCAAATACATCGTGAACGTGTCGGCGATGGAGGGTGTGTTCGGTCGCGGCTACAAGGGCCCAGGGCATCCACACACCAACATGGCGAAGGCTGCCGTGAACATGCTGACCCGTACAAGCTCACGGGAAATGTTTGAGAGTGACGGCATTCTGATGACGAGTGTCGACACCGGTTGGATCACGGATGAGCGCCCGCACCCCACCAAGGTGCGGTTGGCAGAAGAGGGCTTTCATGCGCCGCTCGACCTCGTCGATGGTGCGGCCCGGGTCTATGACCCGATCGTGCGCGGCGAAGACGGCGAAGATCTCTTCGGCATCTTTCTCAAGGACTACGACAAGAGCTCATGGTGACCCCGGCCGAGTTTCTGAAGGCGACCACCAGCGGTACGCGGGTTGTTGTACGGCACCTCATCGACGATGGGCGAGCAACCGATGCACTCGGCTATTTTCACCTCGCCGATGCCACCCACTGCGTTGTTGCGACCAAACGAGGGCTCGAAACTATCGAGCTTGCGCGAGTGATCGCGGCCAAAGAGGTGCCGCCGCCACCCGCGCCGCGCCCTCGCACTACTTCTTCGGTGTAGCTTTCGCCCGAGTCGTCTTGGGCTTCGCCGGTGCGGTCTTCGGGGCAGCCTTCGCCTTCGGTGCCGTCTTCTTTGCTGGAGCTGCCTTGGCCGTAGTCTTCGCCGCAGCCTTCACCGCCACCTTCTTCGCTGCCGGCGCCGTCTTCGCCGGAACAACCGGACCTGGAGTGATCTTGCCCGGGTTGAAGTTGCCCTCGGGATCGGCGGCATCAAACAGCCCGCGCATGACCTTGACGCCCTCAGGTGAAATATCTTGTTCAAGCCAGGGCGAATGCTCAAGACCCACGCCGTGGTGGTGCGAGATGGTGCCGTCGTTGTCGACGAATGACTGCTGGATGGCGCGCTTGACGGTGTCGTACTCGCCAAGCGGGTCGTCACCGAAGGTGAAGGCGAACGTAAAGTAGAGGCATGCACCCGAGTGGTAAGAGTGGGACATGTGCGACATGATCCAGCCCTTGGTGCCGAGCGAATCGTAAGCCGCCTGGGCTGCCTTGTGTGCTGCGGAGTGAAGCTTCACTACCGATGACCACGGGGTCGCCGTCTCAGACACGTCTCCGGCGGCACCCATGTCGAGCAGGAAGTCGCGAAGGTAGGGGGTGTCAAACTTTTTCTGGTCGTAGAGGATGCCCGGGCCCTTGCCGACGCCCAGACCGCCGTGCTTGGTCACGATCTTGTCGACAATCTTCTTCTGGCGCTTCGCGTGAGCGACTCCTCCTTCGAAGCCGATAAATGACAGGCAGATCTCGTCGAGGTTCCAGCCCTTCGACGTCATGATCTTGGGCAGTGCCGTTTCCGCGGTGAACTTGCTGAGGCCCGAGCGGGTTTTGCTGGTCGCGAGAGAGAAGCCGGTCTCTTTGGCGTCAGAAATGCGGGTAATGGATGGCGTGGCATCCGACGCGGAAATCGCCTGCATTGCGGCGATGCCTGACTTCCAATTCGGGAAGAAGTAGGCGTAGACGTCGCGTTTTTTGGGAATGCGGTGCACCTGAACGGTGACCTCGGTGATGACGCCGAGACGCCCTTCGCTGCCCAGAATCATTTCGCGCACGCTTGGCCCGCTCGACGTGCTCGGCAATGGCCGAAGAACGAGCATCGCACCGGGTCGAACGACGCGAAGTCCACGAGTGATGTCGGCAATGTCGCCGTACTTATCTGACTGCATTCCGGAGGAACGCGTCGCTACCCAACCGCCAACGGTCGAGTGAGTAAAGCTGTCGGGAAAGTGCCCGATTGTCCAGCCACGAGCATTGAGCTGCTTTTCGAGGTCGGGCCCCTGGGCGCCCGCCTGAATTCGTGCAAGGCCTGCATCGGCATCGATTGCCACGACCTTGCGCAACCGTCCGAGGTCGAGTGAAATCACGACGCGCTTCTCTGCAGGCATTGGTTCTAGGCTGCCCGCGATATTGCTGCCGCCGCCAAAGGGAATGATTACGGCATTGGCTGCGACCGCGGCATCCACAATCGCTTGCACTTCAGCCTCATCGGCGGGGTAAACGACCACGTCGGGGCTGCGCTCGATTGCGTTACTGCGGATACGCACGAGATCGCGCAGACTCTTGCCATAGGTGTGGATGACGCGCACCATGTCATCGCGCGTGACATTATCGGCACCAACGATCGCGGCAAGCTGCTTAGTGAATGCGGCAGTCGCTTTGCTCTTGGGAACATCGAGCTCGTCGAACGACGGCTCTCCTGCGCGAGTCGCTGAACCGAGATCGAGACCTACTGCGTACTCCACAAAGGGCGCAAAACCGGGCTTGTCTTCATGGTGAAATCCCACCCCTTCATTGCCCCAACCCCACCACTTCATGTGTTTGACAGAGGTCATTTCGTTCCCTTCGGGGTAGCGCTTGGCATGGGTTGAACCGTTTCGTGCAGTTGACGCACGGTGTCAGCGAGTCGGGCAGAGAAAGCTTCGGATGTCTCAGAGTCGATGCGATGCATCAATTCGCCAAACACTACCGTGACCGGCGGTCGGCCCCGCTTCGGCCAACTTTTGCCACGAGGCATCGCCGCGGATGCGCCAACGAGCGCAATCGGCAGGCACGGCGCGGAGGTGACGATAGAGAGCGCTGCGGCTCCCGGTTTGAATCGAGTGAGCACACCCTCGCGCGTTCGGCCGCCCTCCGGGAATATGAGGATCGGAATACCACGCCCGAGAAGTGAGCGGGATGACCCCGCACGTTTGCGCTCCGAACTACGTTCTATCGCAAAGGCGTTGAAAAACAGCGTTGTGAGCCACTTTCGCCACCACACCTCAAAGAAGTAGTCGGCGGCCGCGCCAGCGGCTAGATACCGCGCTCGTTTTCGGGGTAGCGCCCCAATGATCAGCGGTGCATCCAAGTGACTGGAGTGATTCGCGACCGCGATGAAGGGGCCGTCGTGGCCTTCGATGTTCTCGACTCCGGTGATTTCGACGCGCACGAGTGACCACACCAGTGGTTTGAGCAGTCCGCGTTGCGCCACGAATCTCGCGCCCGCCATCGTTGGCGAGCTGAATCGATCAAAAGTCCGGGTCATGTCGTCGTCGTATCTTTCACACCATGAGGTTCGGAGCCCTCGTCACTTCGGCTTGAAGAAATCTTCGCAGAAATCCAACGAATTGTGCGCAAAGGCACATGTCGAGCAAACCATCCGATGACTCGGTACCGAACAGTAGGTATGGAAACGACTTTGCCCCGTGCCGCATCGCGCAGCGCACCTCTCACGAGAGTCGACGCGTCAATCCACATGAATGAAGGAATAGAGCCCGTGCGGATGCCCGCCCGCTCGTGGAATTCGGTGACAACCCAGCCCGGCATAAGCGCCGTCACGGTGACTCCCGTATTGCGCAGTTCGACTGATAGTCCCTGGCTGTATGAGGCGACCCACGCTTTGATCGCCGAGTACGAGCCCATGGTAACGAGCCCAGCGATGCTCGAGACGTTGATGATTGAGCCACTGCCACGTTGCCGCATGGCTCGGCCTGCCGCACCCGCAAGAATCAGAACGGCGCGACACATGACATCGAAGGCATGTTCGTGGATGCTCGCAACATCCGCTCCGGTTAACGTGGCATGTACGCCGAAGCCGGCGTTGTTGACAAACAAATCAATGGGGCGATCGGCGTCGGTGAGGCGAGTTGCAACACGCATTACATCGCCTCGATCGGCAAGGTCTGCACTGATGGTTTCTACGGCGATTCCGAATTTGGCCTGCAAGCTCGCTGCGGTCTCGCCCAGCCGAGTTTCATTGCGCGCGACCAAGACAAGGTCGGTGCCGCTTTCGGCGAGTTGCCGCGCAAACTCGGCGCCAATTCCTGATGTGCCACCGGTGATAAGCGCTCTTGCCATGGCGCCAAGACTACGGCACAGCCCCAGTAACGATTGTGTTTATGTGATCGACTCGCAACTAGAATTGGTGAAAGTCACGATGCCCATTTTGTCTCGAGCAAAGGAAAAAGATGCCTAAGAATCTTGAGGTTGCTCTCGACGACATGTCTACTCCGGCGCCCGACTTCAATGTTCGGGAATATGCCAATGAGGCTCAAGCGAGCTACCGCGACGACCTCAACCTTGAGGCCTACATTCAGGCTCCACTCACGCCAGACACTCTCCGTGCTCTTCGCTACCTTCAGGTCGTCGAACGCGGCACAATGACTCACTTGCGCAGTGTGCTCGTTACTGCCACCCATAAGGACTCTCGCGCTACTGCCTTCCTTATTACGTGGGCGTTTGAAAAGTACTGGATCGCCGATGCTCTCGACCAGATCATTCGCGCACACGATGGTGCGGATGCCGATCGCGCTCCCTTCCGCACTCCGGTTGAGCGCACCATCCGAGAGTCGATCGTGGCCAACATCGTTGGTCTTCCCATGATCGCGGTGCACATGACGTTGGGCACTGTTGATGAGTGGGTCATGCAGGCTGCCTATCGTCGCCTCATCGAACTCGACCCGAACCCTCAGCTCACAGACACCATCTCCCGCATCCTGTCGACAAAGACGCGTCAGCTCGAGTTCTTTGAGGCCCAGTCTCGTCACCGACTTTCTGAATCAACGCGGGCCCAGAAGGTCACCCGCAAACGGCTCGCTAAAACTCCGTGGCCGATCGGTGCCCGCGCGGAACCCCGCACGAACACCGACTTCTTCTTTGATTACCTATTTCGTAGTAAGCCAGAGACCATTCGCACCATTGATGCACTAGTCGATTCCCTCGATGGTCAAGCCAACCTCAACCTCATGACAAGGGCAGCCGACGTATGACGACCATAAAAGCCCTCACGACAGAGCATGTCTTTCTGACGGGAGCCACCGGGTTCGTCGGTCAGGCAATCCTCGAGCGTTTGTTGTCTAGCCACCCCGGCACACGAATCTCGATTCTGGTGCGAGAAAAAGGCTCAACCAGCGGTAAAGGACGACTCACCAACCTCATGCGTAAGCCGGTCTTCGCGCAGTGGCTGGAGTCCATCGGCAAGGAGAAAGCCCTCGAAGAGGTCGCTCGTCGCGTCACCGTAGTTGACGGCAGCCTTACGGATGTCGGCACGCTTCCCGATGACATTGACGTTGTCATCCATGGTGCGTCTACGGTCTCGTTTGATCCGCCTATCGATGAAGCTTTCGACACCAATGTTGGCGGAGCAACGGGTATCTATACCGCACTGTTGGAGAGCAAGTCTCGACCGCACGTTGTGCACATTTCTACCGCCTATGTCGGCGGGCTTCGCAAGGGAATCGTGCCAGAAGCATCGCTGGTGCACGACGTCGATTGGCGCGCGGAGTATGAGGCCGCTCGCACGGCCCGCACTCGCGTTGAGTTCGAGTCCCGCCAGCCGGAGGCACTTCGCGCACAGCTCACGGCAGCGAAGGCTCGCCACGGCAAGGCCGGCCCGCAGGCTGTAGCTCAGTTTACTGAGGCGGCGCGCGCTGAGTGGGTGCACGATCGACTTGTTGACTACGGCCGGATGCGCGCTGAGAGCCTCGGGTGGACCGACGTTTACACACTCACCAAAGCGTTCGCCGAGCGAGTTGCCGAGGAGCTGTGGGCTCAGGCCGGGCATCGTCTCTCGGTGGTTCGCCCCTCGATTATCGAGAGCGCGCTGCATCACCCATTCCCGGGCTGGATCGACGGCTTCAAGGTCGCCGACCCGCTGATCCTTGCCTACGGCCGCGGCCAGCTGCCTGACTTCCCGGGCCTGCCCGACTCGATCCTTGATGTCATCCCGGTCGACTTTGTCGTGAATGCTGCTTTGGCTGCTGCCGCGACGAAGGCCGATCCGAAGGCACCCAAGTACTACCACGTGAGCTCTGGGGCAAGCAATCCGCTGCCCTTCCACCGTATGTACGAGAACGTCAACGCCTACTTCACGGCAAACCCGCTGCCCGCCGAAGATGGCGAGATTAGCGTTCCGTTGTGGCGATTCCCTGGTGGCCAGCGTGTCGAAAAAGCGCTTGTAAAGCGCGAGCGCCAGGCGGCACGTGCCGAGCGGATGATCACCAAGATGCCAACCACGCCTCGTACGCGCCGCTGGCTCGATGACGTCAAGAGTGGCCAGCATCAGCTTGAGGTTTTGCGCGCATTCACTAACCTCTACCGCGCGTATGTGCAGACTGAAATCATCTTCGACGACGCCAACACTCGCGAGCTGTTGGCATCGCTGCCGAAGAAGACTCCTCAGAGTGCCCGTTTTGATGTCACCGAAATCAACTGGGAAAACTACTTTCAGCAGGTGCACTTCCCCGCCATCACGACGCTCACTCGGGCGTTCGCGAACCGGCCAGCGGCGAAGGCTCGCACCGCGAAGAAGCTCCCCGAGCGCAGCGATGTTGTCGCGGTGTTCGACCTTGAGGGCACCGTTGTCGACTCGAATCTCGTGAAACAATATTTGCTGCTCTGGGGCGGAACTGTTCCCCGCGCCAGGGTTGTGCACGATCTAGCCAACTTCACTTTCTCGTTGCGCAAGTACTTGCGTGCTGAGCGTCGTGACCGTGGCGAGTTCATCCGCACTTTCATGCGTCGCTATGAGGGGTTCAAGATTGTCGAGATTGAGCGGATGGTGCGCGGCAGCTTTGGTCGGGCCATGATGCGTCGAGTGATGCCGGATGCGCTGCGGCGCGTTCAGGAGCACCGCGACGCTGGCCACCGCACGATCTTGGTTACTGGCACGATCGATCTCATGGTGACGCCGTTCCTCCCCTACTTCGACGAGGTAGTTGCTGGGCGCATGCACGAGCGCGACGGCGTGCTCACGGGCTTCCTCGCTGACCCGCCGCTAGTGGATGAGGCGCGCGCAGCCTGGTTGCGTCACTACGCGGATCTGCATGGTTTCACTCTGACCCAGTCGTATGGCTACGGCGACAGTCACGCCGACCTGATGTGGCTGCAGCTCGTTGGGCATCCCAGCGCAGTGAACCCCGATGTGAACTTGTATAAGCACGCTCAAGAAAAGCGGTGGAACGTGCTCGATTGGAAGCGTCGCTCTCCTTATACCCCCATCCCGAGACCTCGCGCCGCAACATCTGCGCAACAGGAAGGAGAGGAACAGGACTCGATGCTGTCGAGCTAGTTCCCACACCTCATGGCATTTGATATTGATCGCTATACGTCCACCTCAAAGAAGGTTCAGTGGGGTGACCTCGACTTCACCGAGTTTGAGCGCAACCCGCTGCCCGATTCGACTCTGCGCAGCCTTCGCTACATGGCAGACGTCGAGTACCACACGGTCTGCTACTTGCGGGATCTGCTCGTAACGCCCTCCCACAAAGAGGTCGACGTGAGCGCGTTCATGACGATGTGGAACCGTGAAGAGTTCTGGCACGGCGAAGCCCTCTCTAAGGTGCTCGGCGCGCACAAAGTGACGCTCGACTACGACGAGCTCAAAGCCACCCGATTGAAGCTCGGCTGGAAGGATCGTCTCGACCCGATCAAACAGTCGGTTCTCGGCAACGTGATCGGCAAAGACTTCATCGCCGTGCACATGATTTGGGGCGCCGCGAATGAATGGTCGGCCGTTGCTGCCTACAACCGTCTCGCGGACATGGAGAAGCATCCGGTGCTCTCAGAATTGCTTCGCCGCATCGCCAAGCAAGAAGCGCGCCATGTTGCGTTCTATGCCACTCAGGCTCGTGAGCGTTTAGCTAAGAGCAAGAAGGCACAGGTGCTTGCCCGTCTCGCGTTGAAGGGCGCGTGGGGTCCCGTTGGTTCGAGCATCATGCCCGCTGAAGAGGTCTCTCACGTCATGGGGCATCTCTTCTCTGGTGAGGAGGGTTTGCGCGAGATCCGCAAGCTCGATGAGCACATTTCTCGCATGCCAGGGCTCGAGGGCCTCACTATTGTCGAGACCTCTATGAAAAAGTATGGAGTTGCTGCCTAAGAGGCGTAGGCTTCTCGCTGGACTATTGGCCACAACATGTATTGGTAAGTTGGAGACGTGGGCGTAAGAATCGAACGAATTGATCTTCCTGGGCTTGGTGTTCGCAATGATGTGATCACTGATTCTGGATGCCGTGTCAGCGTGGTTTCGCTGCGTTCTGGTGAACGCGATCTCGCATTCTTCAATGCGGATGACCCGGACTCAAACACCGCCTCAATTTCGCTGAGCGATGACGAGGCTGCCGCTCTTGCCGAAGTTCTGGGTTCTTCGCTGACGATGAGCCGGTTATCAGTGCTCGGCGAGAAGGCTGAAGGGCTCTACACCGAAGAGATCTCTCTTCCCAGTGGTTCCGGCTTCATCGGACGCCCCATGGGTGACATGAAGGCGCGCACACTCACGAGCGCGTCAATCGTCGCGATCGCGCGCGGCAACGACGTTGTTCCGTCTCCTGGTCCCGAGATCAAGTTTGAGTCTGGCGACGTTATTGTCGCTGTGGGCACCCGCAAGGGTCTCGACGCACTCGGCAAGCTCATCAACCGCGGCCCCAGCTAGGGCTCGCGTATGCATGAGACGACGCAGCTGCTCATTGAGGTTGGCGCTCTCTTGCTTGTTCTCAGCTTGCTCGGCAGAGTTGCCGCTCGCTTTGGTTTTTCGGCGATCCCTCTTTACCTGCTTGCCGGTCTTGCGGTGGGTGAGGGCGGCTTGCTGCCGTTTCAAGCCTCCGAAGAGTTCTTCGAGGTTGGTTCGCAAATTGGCGTGATTCTGCTGCTTGCGATGCTCGGGCTCGAGTATTCGGCTGAGGAGCTCGTCTCGAACCTGAAAACGTCCAAGGTTTCAGGAATCCTTGATGGCGTTTTCAATGCGCTGCCCGGTGCTCTCTTCGCCATTCTGCTGGGCTGGGAACCCACAGCAGTCGTCGCACTCGCTGGTGTGACCTGGGTGTCATCGTCTGGCGTAATCGCCAAAGTCGTTCGTGACCTGGGCCGCCTCGGTAACCGTGAAACACCTACCGTACTCTCCATCATCGTGATGGAGGACCTCGCTATGGCGTTCTATCTGCCCGTGCTTTCCGCACTCGTCATCGGTGCAGGGCTTCTGCAGGGCGCATTCACTGTGGCAATCGCTGTCGCGGTTGTCTTGCTCATTCTCTATGTCGCACTGCGTCACGGCCGTGTCCTTTCGCAGCTGCTTCCCGACAAGAACGCCGAGGCACTACTGCTTGGCGTGGTCGGGCTAACGATGCTCGTTGCTGGCTTAGCAGAGCGTGTGAGCGTTTCTGCGGCGGTCGGAGCCTTCTTAGTGGGCATCGCGATCTCTGGGCCGGTCGCTCACCAGTCCGCTCAGCTCATCACGCCCCTGCGCGACCTGTTCGCTGCAGTCTTCTTCGTCTTCTTCGGGATCTCGACAGCGCCGGCAGACATCATTCCTGTGCTGCTTCCCGCCTTCGCTCTCGCTGTCGTCACTATCGCCACAAAGACGCTCTCGGGATATTTGGCTGCCAAGCGTGCAGGAATTGCGCCGGCCGGCCGGTGGCGGGCTGGTTTAGTGCTCACTCCACGAGGTGAGTTCTCGATCGTCATTGCGGGCCTAGCGGTCGGTGCCGGCATCGAGCCCATGCTTGCGCCGTTGGCGACTGCCTACGTACTCATAACAATCATCTCCGGGCCAATTCTGGCGCGCATCCCCGACTCCAAGTGGTTCAAGGCACGTGTGCGCAAAACCACAGGGCTAAACCCGCCTACAGCTCCGGTTGCTACCGTTTAGCAGTCGCTCTCAGCATCTGCAACATTTACCTGTTCGGCGCCGCGAACGCGGCAAGAGAAAGAACGCAACGTTCCTCCACTCACCGCGCTGCAGCCTACGCCGCCACGCTCGCGATTGCGTCACGCACTGTGCGCGCAACATCCACCGCATTCGGTAGATCTGAATGGACGCAGAAGGATTCGGCACGCACCGGCACTGTGTTTCCGGTGGTGCTGATGGTTGTTCCTTCGTTGAGTGCACGTGACGCACGTTCGGCGACTTCACCAAGGTCCCTCACGGAGCCGGTCCGGTTGACGATTATCATGCCGTCATCCGCGTAGTCGAGATCGACGTAGTACTCCGCGATGAATGACACTCCCCTTTTAGCCGCCACTCGCTCGTGAGCTGTGCCAGCGAGCCCATAAATGGGAACGCCGTACTGCACTGCGACATCGCAGGCCGCATCCATTAGTTTTTCACTTCGCGCAAGCATTCCGAAAAGCGCCCCGTGCGGTTTGATGTGATGAAGCTCGTGGCCTTCGGACTGCACAAAGGCTGCAACCGCGCCGGTCTGGTAACGAATGAGGTCACGAGCTTCCTCGGTAGTAATTACCATCTCACGACGCCCAAAACCGGCGATGTCCGGTAGCCCGGGGTGGGCCCCCACACTCACACCGCGATCCAGCGCAAGCGCTACGATTCGCGCGATCGCTGTGGGATCTCCGGCGTGTAGTCCTCCCGCAACGTTGATGGTGTCGACGAATTCGAGGAGCGGTTCATCGTTGCCGAAGTGATGGATACCCACCGACTCTCCCATGTCAGCATTGATTGTCAGAGTCATCTCAGCGATCAGACTCCACGATGTGCTCCGGGCTGCGTCGAGCGTCGGTTGCCTTCTCCACCGCGGCGGCAACTGTCAAAAGTCGCTGCTCGTCGTAAGGGACACTCATGATTTCGAGTCCTACCGGCAGCCCGTTGTCGGTGAAGCCAACGGGGACGGTGATTGCTGGGAAGTGGAGTTGTGATGCGATAACCGTGTTCGTGGGGTAGGTCAGGCAGGTCCAGCGGTCAGCGAAAACATCCTCGCGGGTGGGAGCTGGCAGCTTCGCGTCCGGGAACACGATGGCGTCGAGTTGCAACTCTTCCATCAGACTCACGACGTGGCGCTGGAACTTCTGCTGGGCCAAAATCCGCTCGACATATTCGTCATCATCGGCGGGGTTCGCCGGTGATGCCGCGATCCCGATCAAGAGATCGAGCTTCGGGTGGAACCGTCCGCTGGAGATGACGTCGCTCATTCCCGTTACTCCGGCGTCGGGGCGCGTTGCAAAGAACTTGTCCATGTCGTCGTGAGAACGCGTGTTGTAGAGCGAAGTAAACCCGACAAGATGCATGAGGTCATCAACGTGCACATCGATGGTTTGGCCGCCCGCTGCGCGCAGCTTGTTCAGAGTGTCTTCCAGCACAACGTTGATACGCGCGCCATCGACATCACTCTCGTCGCCGAATGCTTCACGCAGCACACCAACGCGCTTGCCCTTCATTGTCGACTCGGCCAGACCATCCGTGTACGAACCGGTGTGGCGAGCGATGCGGTTGATGCTCGTGTAGGAATCTTCGGGGTCGAACCCGGCAAGCACATCGAGCACGCGTGCGGTGTCTTCGACCGTGCGAGTCATCGGTCCAGGGGTGTCTTGGGGCTTAACAAGTGCCGACATACCTGCACGACTGATCAGGCCGGGCGTAACCCGCAGTCCCACCAGGTTGCAGAATGATGCGGGCAGACGGATGGATCCACCGGTGTCTCCGCCGATCCCCACCAGCGAAAGGTTGGCGGCAATCGCTGCCGCCGAACCTGACGACGATCCTCCTGGATCGCGGTCAAGATCGTAGGGGTTCTTTGTCGTTCCGCTTCGCGATGACGTGCTGAACCATGAGGTAGCGAAGTCCGGCATTGTGGTGGTTCCCATGATCACGGCGCCGGCGGCACGCAGCCGAGCCACAACCGTGGAGTCTTTTTCCGGCACAAAATCTGCCGCAATTTCACTGCCGTAGCTTGTCGGCATTCCGCCGACTTCTACTTGGTCTTTCACCAGAACGGGGACGCCGTGAAGGGGACCAAAGAATTGGCCGTTCTCGGCGTAGAAAGCGTCGAGCTTTGCGGCATCCTCGCTCGCCCGTGGCGACAGCGCCACAATCGAGTTGAGTTCCGCGCCACTGCGGTCGATGGACTCAATGCGGTCAAGGTACGCCTGAACTACTGCGGCGACCGTGACGGTTCCGGCACGGTAGGCATCCTGAACCTCGCTGATGGTGATCTCTTTGACATCAAGGGTTTCCGACATGATCTTGCTCCTTTATACGGTGTCGTTGCTAATACTGGTCTGCGTGGGCTCGGTTGGCGAGACCCGGCGAGGGCGTGCAAAGCGGCTCCAGTCGACAGAAGTGAGGGCCGCGATGATAATCACCCCCTTGATGATGTTCTGGTAGTACGCGTCAATATCGAGAAGGTTGAAACCGTTCTGTAGTGTCGCCAGAATCGCGACACCCACAGCAGTACGCCACATTGAGCCTTTGCCGCCGGCAAGCGTTGTGCCCCCAACGATGACGACGGTGAGCACATCGAAGACGAGCTGACCGCTTAGCCCGGCTTGGGCTGAGCTCAGTCGGGATGCCGTGATGGTGCCCGCAATGCCTGCGCAGATTCCGGCGACGAGGTAGGCGCTCGCGACGACCCAGTCGGCGCGGATGCCTGAGAGTCGTGCTGCCTCTCGGTTGCCGCCGACTGCATAAATATTGTGCCCGTATTTCGTGAAGGCCAAGATGAGCCCAGCAATCACAAAGAGGGCGATCATGAGCAGCGCGCTCAGCGGAACCCCAACAAAGGATCCGCGCCCGAGAAGCGTGAATGGCTCAAACACCACTTGAATGGGGCGGTTTCCTGTCAGAAGCAGTGCGACACCGGTGATGATCAGTGAGGACCCCAGAGTTGCGATGAAGGGGTTCACTCTCAGCAACGTGACGATGACGCCGTTGAGCAACCCAACGACACCCGCCACGACGATCGCGCCGAGAAAGGCGAGGATCGGTGGGAACGTCTGGCCGAGAGTTGCTGCAACGACGGCGGCGAGAGCGTAGGTTGCCGCCATCGACAGGTCGAACCCTCCCGTCAACACCACGTACGTCATCCCGATGCCCATGATGGCCACGGGTGCCCACTGCGCCAGCACATTGCTGACGTTGCCGAGCGACAAGAAGGCGGGCTGGAGCAGAGCCACGATGATGACGAGCACGACAAGTGCGAGTACAACGCCGTATTCGCTGAGTGCGCGCCGAATTCGCGGGGCAATGGGCGAAGCCACAGGCTTCGCAGCGGACGTAGTTAGAGTGCTCACGGTTGGTTCTCCTGCAGGTGAGTGGATGAAGATGCGGATGAGGGTGCGGACACTGTGGCGATTTCGGTTGTTCCGAATGACGCAGCCAACACGTCGTGCACGGTGGCACCAGCCGGAAGTTCAGCAACGAGACGGCCTGCTCGGCAGACTACGACTCGGTCGCTATGATCGAGCACTTCTTGGATCTCGCTTGACGACCACAGCACGGCACGGCCCTCATCGGCGAACGATCGCATCGAAGCGAAGACTTCGGACTTGGCGCCGATATCCATGCCACGTGTCGGCTCGTCGAGAAGCATGAGACGAAGTGGCCGCGAGAAGAGTCGACCGAGCAGCAACTTCTGTTGGTTTCCTCCCGAGAGTGTGCCAGCGGGTGCGCCTAATCGAGAGCGAGCGAAAGCTACGCGACTTGCGATGGGCTCAGCCCAGCGGCGCAGGAGTCCCGCGGTAATTCGGCCCCCGCGACGAGCCAGCTGAAAGCCGCCGAGGGCGATGTTCCAGGATGCCGGCTGATCGAGCACGAGACCTTGGTGTTTACGATCCTCAGGCGCGAGGGCGATTCCTGCCGCCCACGCCCGTGCGGGTGATGACGGCCATCGCAGCGGTACTCCGTCCAGTTCGATTGTGCCGGTCTGTACTGGTTCCGCTCCCGCGACAGCTCGGAGTAATCGGGTGCGCCCGGACCCGACAAGGCCGGCAATCCCTACGACCTCACCGGAGCGGATGTTGAGCGATTCAACATCTACGCCCGGTGCCCGTACATTTCTCAGCGCCACAACGGTCGGCTCCATGTTCCCGCGGTGTCCGCCCGTGGGCGCTGTTGACGGTGAGTGACCGAGCATCGCGGTAACGAGTGCAGTTTTGCTCCACTCGGTCGCGGGGGCACGCGAGACCACGGAGCCTTCGCGCAGCACCATGACATCGTCGCTGACATCGAGTACGGCGTCGAGGTCGTGTGAAACGTAAAGCACTGAGCACCCTTTATCGCGCAGGTCGCGGATGACAGCATGCAATCGTGCAATGTCTTCCGGCCCCAAGGATGCGGTCGGTTCGTCCATGATCACGAGTCGCCGTCCGTGGGCGATTGCGCGCATGATCTCAAGTAGCTGTTGGTTGGCGGTCGAGAGATCGCCGGCGCGTGCATCCGGTCGGATGTCGCTGCCGACGCGCTCAGCAACAGCGCGATAGTCGCGTCGAAGCTGTTGCGATCGCACCACCCCGAACAGTGTCGGAACGTGCCCCAAGTAGACGTTCTCTTGGGCGGTGAGTTCGGGAACGATAGTGAGTTCTTGGTAGATCATGGCAACCCCCGCATCGGATGCGGCGCGAGGGTTGCCAGCGACCAAACCAGTGCCAAATACCTCAATCTGACCCGCGCTGGCACGCTCGGCGCCGGCAATCGACTTCATGAGGGTCGATTTTCCTGCGCCATTCTCACCAACAACGGCAAGCACGGTTCCAGCCTCAACGCTGAAGGTGACGTTGCTGAGTGCACGAACGCCGGGATACTCCTTGCTGAGGCCAGAAACGGTCAAGGCCGTTGTCGATTCGCGGGTGAGGTTCATGATTAGTACTCGGGGGCGAAGTCAGCAGCGTTGCTGCTGTCAATGAAGATCGTTCCTGGGCCGTCTACGACGACTGGCGATTCTGCCAGGTAGGTGAAGCCTTCGGTGATCTCTCCGGTTGCGAGTGCACGGGCGAGGTGGACACCGCCGTAGTACGACTCCTCGTAGGGAAGCAGCACTGTTGTGGAGGTCCATGCTCCGTCAATGACGCGTGCGGTGCCGTATTCGGTGCCGCCAACGCTGTAGATGCGAACATCGCTACCAGGATTGAGCCCGGCAGCACGGATACCTTCTTCGACTCCGCGCGTCATGTCGTCCCACGACGAGATCACGATCTGTGCGTCAGGGTTAGCCTGCAGGGCGTCTTGCACGACACTGAGTGCAGTCGCCGGGTCAAAGTTTCCGGGCTGTTCGGTGACGACCGTGACATTCGGATGATCGGCAGCAGCACGCTCAATTGCGTTCTGCCAGCGCGTGTAGAGGTCACTGCCGAGGAATCCGCCAACAGCAATCGCGTCACACTCCCCTTCGCACGAGTCGAAAGCATTGTTGACGTGTTCGAGGAAGAATGATTCGGTCTGCATGGCGGCGAAGCCAACGGAGCCTTCCGTGAAGTCAGCGTTTCCACACATCGGGCTGTTGATGGTCGCTACCGGGGCGCCGGACGCGACGAGCACATCGAAGCTTGCGCATCCCGAGGCGTCAGCTACGGGCGCGAAGATGTAGCCATCGAACTCGCGAAGTACGGCATCCTGCACCTGGCCCTGCTGGGCGTTGGCATCGAATGCGGCGTTGAAGAGGGTGATTTCTGCGTTGACGGCAGCTGCAGCATCCTGAGCGCCTTGCCAGCGAACCTGACAGAACGTGTTCTCGGTTGCGCACTCGGCGATGTAGGCGATGGATGCTCCATCGAGGTCGGGCAGGCCTGCTTCGATGTACTCGAGCGTTGCCGCCATTGCAGATTCTGAAGCCAGCGCGTCTTGCTGCGGGCTGTCGGTTGATCCATTGGTGTTGGGTGCGGTGCAGCCGGCTAGAGCCAGAACGCCCAACATCGCTGTGCTTAGTAACACTCGGGTACGCATTAGTTTCTCCTCGTTGAAAGCTAGACATTCAATGTTTGACACTCAACGTAGTACTTAAGGCCTAGATCGACAAGGGTTTCGTTGTTACATTTAGATTTCGCAGAAACTGAGGTTTCGGCACACCCACCAGCTCGGTACATCGAGGAGTCCCAGATGACGCAACCAGCGTTCCAGCCTGCAGAGTTGTCGCGCCGCGATGCCTCAGGACAAATTGCGATGCAACTTCGCAAGGCGATCAACGACAATGTGTGGGAGCCCGGCGAGCGACTGCCCACCGAAAAAGAGCTGGCAGATTCGTTCGATGTTTCGCGCGCGACCGCACGCGAAGCCCTCAAACTGCTTTCGGCGACAGGCCTTGTTCAGTCCACTCGTGGAGGCCAAGGCGGCACGTTCGTCACCGTGCCCGACGCTGATCAAGTGGCCACACAACTCAGCGACGCCATTCGTCTCTGGTTTCGGGTCGGAAACGTTACGCTTCAGAACGTCGACGAGGCTCGCGAAAAGCTCGAAACAATGTGTGTAGCTCTCGCCGCTCAACACCGCACAGACGACGACCTCGCAGCGATCCGACACGCAGTGGACGCCGCCCGCGACCTCGAAATGGGCATCGACGAATGGCTTGAGTGGGATCTTGCATTTCACACCGCAATTTCGCGTGCCACCAAGAACCCGATTCTCGAACTGGCCATGATGTCGGTGCACTTAAGTCGGCCAGCCACCAACACTATTTTCGTCAACCTCCTCGGTCGCGACGAAGTTTTGCAACAGCACCACGAGATTTGTGAAGCAATTGCAGCCGCCGACCCGGAGCGTGCGCAACTGGCGCTCAAAGCCCACGTTGGCTACCTCAACGAGGTGCGCCGGGATGCGCTTCTCGCACTCGAAGTAGACGACGTACCTCTGTCGCAGCTTCCGTTCGCGCCAGGCAAACGCCGCTAGACGGCCATTTGCTGGCGTCTGCCAGCGGACGCCTCACGAAAAAGCCACCCGTCGAGCGATGCCCGCAAGCGCACAGGCCCTGAGACACGAAAAAGCCCCGGAATCGTGGTGGATCCAAGGGTGTGTAGGTTCACAACATAATTCACATATGAGTCGCGACATCGTTCATAGTGGGCTTCGCTCGATGATGGGTCATGTCGAAAGCCCGAGTGATCCTGTTGTGCGTCGTCCAACAGGGCATGACCAAGGCTGCTGCGGCTCAGAAGTTCGGCGTCTCCTGGCGATGGGTCCACACCCTCGTCACCCGCTACGAAACCGGCGGCCTCGACGCCCTCGAACCACACAGTCGCCGACCACACTCCAACCCAACCTCGACCCTGCCCCACATCCGCCTCCGGATCATCGAGCTCCGTGTTGCGCCACAACGGAAAACTGCACCACATCGGCATCGGACGAACCCACGCCCGAACCCCCGTGCTGATGCTGATCCAAGACCTCAACATCCACATCATCAACGCCACCACCGGCGAACTCCTACGCGAACTA
Organism: Rhodoglobus galactosidasius; assembly: GCF_054957775.1. NCBI lineage: Bacteria > Bacillati > Actinomycetota > Actinomycetes > Micrococcales > Microbacteriaceae > Rhodoglobus > Rhodoglobus galactosidasius. The sequence continues at coordinate 174,682 of NZ_JBQIAV010000005.1, forward strand.
ACCCTCAACACCACCAAGGACTACCAACCCCAAAACCAAGGAAACCGTTGAACCCTAGGGGTTCAACGGTTTCCTATGTCCTGAGACAGGACAATAGTGGATCCAAGGGGATTCGAACCCCTGACCCCCTGCATGCCATGCAGGTGCGCTACCGGGCTGCGCCATGGACCCATTTGTTTTATCTTCGTTACCGAAAATGCAACTTCTCAAGATTACTACACACGCGGCCCAACCAAAACCATTCGTGGTACTGGCGAGCAAAAATTATGGGGCGGCCGACATCCGATTGGATGCTGACCGCCCCACAGGCAAGCAGAAACTTGCAAAGTTGGCTAACCGTTTCGACTAAGAAACGGGGATGACGAGTCCGTTGTAGAAGTCATTGATGTACGCCTTCGTCTCGTCGGAGGTCAGCAGTTCATACAGCTTGAGCACGCGGGGGTCGCTCTTGAGCTCATCGCGCGTCACGAGGGTGTTGTAGTACGAGCTCGTAGTGGGCTCGGTAACCAACTGCAGGTCACCGGTCAGGCCGGCTGCTCCCGCGTAGTTGAAGTTGACGATCGCCGCATCTTGGTCATCGAGGGCCGAAGGCAGGCTTGCTGCATCGATCTCGATGAAATTGAAGTTGCTCGGGTTGGCGGTGATGTCGGCAACAGTTGACGGTGCCTCTGTGGTCTCGATGAGTCCGGCATCCGCAAGCAGCAGAAGCGCACGGCCCTCGTTGCTGGCATCGTTCGGAAGAGCGATGTTTGCGCCATCCTTGAGGTCAGCGAGCTCATCAACAGTCTTGGAGTAGAGCGCCAGCGGCGGGAGGTACACCTGGCCAACAACGTAAAGGTTGTCGCCCGTGTTCTCGTTGTAGAGGTTCAAGAACGGCTCGTGCTGGAACAGGTTGACGTCGAGGCTGCCCTCGCTCAGTGCGGGGTTCGGCGTGGTGTAGTCGGTGAACTCAATAATCTCAAGCTCGAGACCAGCTGCTTCGGCCTGTCCGCTGTCAATCACGAACTGAACGATCTCGCCAGCAGGCGTTGCCGTTGCACCAACAGTGAGCGAACCGAGCGTGCCATCAGTCGGGGCGGACTCTTCAGCGGGAGCCGAGCATCCAGCCAAGGTCAGAGCGAGCACGCCAGCGGCGGCCACAGTGGAGAGTGAGAAGAATTTGGAGCGTGACATGACATTCCTTAATCGAGAAGAAAACGAACAGTGGTGAGTGAAAACAGGAAAACTACTAGGGGTAAGCCGCCGACAACGTCAGCGGTGAGACATTCGGTTGGCCAGGCGAGCGCCGACCACCTGAACGATCTGCACAATCGCAACCAACACGATGATCACCGCAACAATGTGGATGACGCTGTATCGCTGGTGACCATAACGAATAGCAACATCGCCAAGACCTCCACCGCCGATCGCGCCCACAATTGCCGAGTAGTTCACAATCGACACCACTGTCGTTGTAAAGCCACGGATGAGGCCAGGAACTGCCTCAGGAACAATCACCTTAGAAACCAACTGCCACCGGGTCGCGCCGAGCGAATGACCCGCCTCGACGAGTCCCTCGTTGACCTCGCGCAATGAAATCTCAACGATTCGGGCGTAGAACGGAATCGCCGCCACCGTGAGTGGCACGATCGCAGCCGACACACCGAATGCTGAGCCCAGCAGCAGCCGTGTGAACGGGATGAGCGCGATCATCAGGATGATGAACGGGATCGACCGCCCCAAGTTCACCACCGCTTGAAGCACAATGTTGATGATGCGGCCAGCCACAACGCTACCAAAGGGTCGTTCGAGGATGCTGCCGCGGTCAGTAATCACCAAGAGGGTTCCTGCTGCGAGCCCGATGATGAGCGTGATGACCATCGTGACACCCACCTGATAGAGGGTCTCCCCGGTAGCTTTCAGCAGGGTTTCGAATAACTGTGACCAGAAATCGGGGGCTGTGGAATCAATCATCGCCCGCTCCTCACAATCTCAACAACAAGCCCCTGTGCCCGCAGATCGTCGATCGCCGCAGTGTGTGCATCAATCGGTCCCGGAAGTTCAAGGCGGGTACGCCCCGACTGGGCGCCACCGATCGTCTCCATCGCAGCACCAATCAGACCGACATCGATCTGGTGGGTGCGAGCCAGTTGAGCTACCACGGGACGCCCTGACGACAGACCAACGAAGGTCACGTCGATGACGGTGGAGTTGCCCTCCGGCAGGTCACCAAGCGGGAACAGGCCACGAGCAAGCTGCGAGCCCGGCTGGGCGAGTAAATCGACCAAGCGGCCCTGCTCGAGAATGCGGCCACCACTCATGAGCGCTGCAGAATCGCAGATGCTCTTGACGACATCCATCTCATGAGTGATCAGCAAAATTGTCAGACCGAGTTCTTTGTTGAGGCTGCGCAATAGCTGAAGAATCGAGTCTGTGGTTTCAGGATCAAGTGCGCTCGTCGCTTCATCGCTCAGCAGCACTCGGGGGCGCGAAGCTAGCGCACGGGCTATGCCAACGCGTTGCTTTTGGCCGCCAGAAAGCTGAGCGGGATACTGTTGCGCCTTGTGTTCGAGACCCACGAGTTCAAGAATCTCGTTGGTTCGGCTGACACGTTCGCGTCGGCTCACGCCCACAACTTCAAGGGCGAGTTCAACGTTGCCGCGCACGGTGCGGCTATCGAGCAGGTTGAACTGCTGAAAAACCATTCCAATTTCGCGTCGCGCCTGAAGCAGATCGCGGTCGCTCAGGGCGGTCAATTCGCGGTCCGCGACGGTGACGGTGCCCGAGTCGGGTCGTTCAAGAAGATTGACGGTGCGGATGAGCGTGCTCTTGCCCGCACCACTCTGGCCAATCACGCCGAAGATCTCGCTGCGCTGCACAGCGAGGCTCACATCATCGAGCGCGCGAACTGTGTTCGCTGCGGCACCAAAAGTCTTGGTGACGGAAGAAAGCGTAATCATGAAACCCCAGAAATTGAAGGCGAGTCTTCTGGAACCGCCGCGGGGTATAACTGCCCGGCTAGATCAAGAAAACCAGCACACAGACGCCCCGACAAATTGGGTTACGAAGTGTGAAGCAAACTAACGGGACTGACTAAACTGAGTCTGCTTCAGGCTCGCTAGGTGCCGTGATCTCGATTGGAATTACGGGGCAATCGCTCCACAAACGCTCGAGCGAGTAGTAGAGGCGATCTTCCTCGTGGAAGATGTGCGCAACAACATGACCGAAGTCGAGAAGGATCCAGCGACCCTCAGCACGGCCCTCGCGACGCAGCGGTTTAGCACCAGCTTCGATCATCTTCTCTTCGATTTCAGACGCGATCGACTGAACATTACGCTCGTTGCGACCCGTCGCCAAGAAGAAAATGTCGGAGTAGGGGGTAGGGCCGGTGACATCCAGTGCGACCATATCCGTCGCCTGCTTGGCGTCGGCGGCCTGCGCGACGATGGAAAGAAGCTCGTTAGCACGAGGAGAAGCAGTCACAGGGTCCTTAATCGGAGAGAGAGCAAAGAGTTAAATCTACAACATGTTGAAGGCGAACGCCGCCACAAGAAGGCCAGCGACGACTACAGCCATTGAAGCTGCCGAAATCATCAGCACGGTAAGTGCACGAGTGCCCTTCGGCTTCTGCGTCTGAGTCACTGCCTGATTGGAGAACGTGCTTACCGCTTTGACCGCGCGCACTGGTGCTGAATCAGTTGACACCATGTCGCTGTCGTTGAGATCAAGCAACGAGTCGATGTCTGCGTGGTCGAAACGATCAGAAACACCACTCGCGGAGAGCGTGCTGGGCAGATCGATCGAGCCCGTGAGCATTGCTTCACCGCTGGAGTTCAACGGACCCCGGATGTCAGTTGCAAATGGGATGGCTGGTAAGACAAGAGCACTGGTTGCGCTTGTTCCGCTACCAATCGTTCTCGAAACGACGGAGTCGTTCGGCTCGTCTTCTACCACGGCCTGTCGCGACCAGTGGCCCGGTGGCACAAGCTTCACAGCCGACGAATCAATGGTTATCGCAGGGTTCGGCGTTGCAGGGATACTGTCGACGGCGGGAAGTTCGCCATCGAGTCGCTTGCGCGCCTGCTCATCGAACTCTGCACGGGCATCGCTGAGGTTGGTTTGCGCTGCAGCAACTGTCGGCACAGGCTCGCCGGCAGCGGGCTCGGCAGAAGTGTCGGACCCAAACCCAAGAAGACCGGCGATTGTTGACCGCACACTCGACCGCGGGGCCTCTACCGACTGCGCGTCATCTACTGGCTCTGGCGTCTGTTCCGCAGCGGCGGGTTCAGTCAGGGCCGCTGACCGCTCAGACGGTGCGGCTGCGAGGGAGCTACCAAAGTCGAGTTCGGATGCCGATTTGGCGGAACCAATGTCACGCGGCGGGTCGACGAGCGGTGATCGTGGTGCACCGGTTATGCCCGTGTCTTTTGCGGAACCATCAGCGTTTGCCAGCAACGATTCGAAGGCGCTGAGTGCGTCCTCAGGGGACGCACTAACCGCCGCCGCCTCAGGAACCACAGAGAGCGGATCGATGAGTGCTGGCGGTTCGATGTATGCCGGAATCTTCGGATCAACTGTCAGAGCGACCTGGTTTAGAGCGTGCTCCTCTGCCCGCTCAGGCACGTGAGGTGCATCGGGCGTCTCTTCAGCAAGCTCTGCGTCTTGACGTGCTCGGAGTTTCCGATGTTCACGACGCGTGAGAGTGCGTTCGGGAGAATTCGACTCGTGCGCTGCAGGCCCCGCTGCAGGTTCGGCCGAAGGGACTGATGGGAGTTCGTCGGATTCGCCAGCGGTACGAGCCGCTACCGGAGCGGCAGGCGGAGGCGGCACGAACAACGAGTTCTGGGTCTGGGGCGAGGGCGGTGGCGCCGTGCGATACGCGGCGGCGGTCGACGGCCGAGACGCTTTAGGCGTGGGTAGCGAAGCAGGCAGCGCGGATTCTGAAGGCGCAGTGGCGCCGGCCTCAGCACTGGTGTCCGCGGCGCTGAGATCTGTCTGAACCTCTTCGATAAGACCCTCTTGCGCTTCTTGCGCAGGGAAAGTCGTGAAGCCCTCTGCTGCGGGCTGCTCGTCAGAGGCTCGTTCGCGCTCACTCTGCCGTGCCGCGCGGCGCGACTGCGGCGGCGGATCGTGAAAAGTGGTCATGGCATACTCCGATACAAATGGTGCTTGGCGATATATTGAACGACACCATCCGGAACCAAATACCAGACCGGGAAGCCCTGGCTGACTCTGGTTCGGCAATCAGTGGATGAGATCGCAAGCGCCGGCACTTCTAACGAGCTTACGCCTTGCGTGGGCAATCCGCTAATGGTTAAGGGGTGTCCTGGCCGTGAAACTGCTATGAAATGGGCAAGAGTCCAGACCTCTGAGACGTCTTTCCATTCCATGATCTGGGCCATGGCATCTGCACCTGTGATGAAGAAAAGATCAGCATCGGGATAGGCCTTGCGCATGTCGCGCAGTGTGTCGATCGTGTACGTCGCGCCTTCACGTTCCAAGTCGACGCGGCTCACGTTAAAGCCAGGGTTGGCAGCGGTGGCAATCACTGTCATGAGATACCGGTGCTCTCCGGCGGTGACGGTTGACTTCATCCAAGGCTTGCCCGTGGGAACGAACACGACCTCATCGAGCTCGAACTGTTGCTGGGCCTCGCTTGCGGCTACAAGGTGGCCATTATGGATGGGGTCAAACGTGCCACCCATGATGCCGATGCGTGCACGCCTCTGCGACGTCTCGGCCGGCATGATGAGACCTTAGTGGCCTGCGCCGTGAGCGTCGCCAGCCTTCGCGGGCTTAGCAACGTGGCGGTTGGCGACGTCGCGGAAGCTCCAGGTGACAAAACCGAGAGTCGTGAACACGACTGCCGCGATGACCGGAAAAGCGAGCGCTGGCAAGACCAGCGGTGCGAGCTCTTCGACCGACGCAAGTACGTTCAGAAAAATTGACATCAAATCTCCATTCACAAAACCTAGAACAGTCTAGCCGCGCACCTGACCACTACCGCGCACAACCCACTTGGTGCTGGTAAGTTCCGGCAAACCCATAGGGCCGCGAGCATGAAGTTTCTGGGTCGAGATCCCCACTTCGGCCCCAAACCCAAACTCCGCGCCATCCGTAAACCGCGTTGAGGCGTTCACCATCACCACTGCGGAATCAACTTCGGCGAGAAAACGGTCCGCGTTGGCGAGATCGTTGGTGATGATCGATTCGGTGTGTTTAGTTGAATAAGTAGTGATGTGGTCGATGGCGGCGTCAAGGTCAGCGACCACGCGCACCGCGATGTCCAAGCTCAAGTGCTCGACTGACCACGCATCATCATCAGCGACTAGGGCCTGAGGGAACAACTCGCGTGTGCGTTCATCAGCGTGAATCGTCACCCCCGAATCAGCAAGCCGCGCAAGAACGCCAGGAATGAGTCGTTCGGCCGCAGCCTCGTGCACAAGAAGCGTCTCAAGCGCATTGCATACGCTTGGCCGCTGCACTTTGGCGTTGTGCACAATCTCGATCGCAGTGCTCTCGTCGGCAGACTCGTCGAGGAACACGTGCACAATTCCGGCCCCGGTCTCGATCACAGGAACAGTAGATTCTTGAACCACGGTCTGGATGAGCTGAGCACTCCCCCGAGGAATCAGCACGTCAACGAATCCACGAGCTTGCATCAACGCCTTCGCCCCGTCGCGACCGAACTCATCGATCGTTTGAACGGCGGTCGGTTCGACTCCCACACTTTGGAGAGCGGTGTGAATAATGTCGACGAGTACGCGATTCGAGTCTTCGGCAGCGGAACCTCCGCGAAGTACCACAGCGTTTCCGCTCTTGAGCGCCAACGCAGCGATGTCGATTGTCACGTTGGGCCGGGCCTCATAGATGGCGCCGATCACACCAAATGGCACGCGAACTTGTGACACCGAGAGACCATTGGGAAGCACAGAGCCACGAACGACGGTTCCAACGGGGTCGGCCAGCTCGATGATGTCGAGCACTGCCGCTGCGAGCTGTTCGATGCGAGCATGTGTCAAGCGCAGTCGATCTTGGAGACCCTCGGCCATACCGTTGTTCTTGCCGCGTTCAAGGTCGACCATATTTGCCGCGATGATCCGCTCGGCGCTGGCGTCAACATCTCGGGCAATAGCAGCCAGTGCCGCGTTCTTCTGCGCCGTAGTGAGGGTAGTGAGCGTGCGCGATGCCGCACGCGCTGCCTCAAATTTCTCGGTAATCGTGAGCGCGACTACAACTGAATCAACCATATTCAGAGTGTAGCGGCGGCAAACGTGCGCTATCGACTCCTAGTCGACTGTGGCATCCGCCTCAAACCAGGTGCCAATGGATGCGCCAGCTAACGCCGCCGCCACACAGCTCGTTTCGGCCAAGAGCACCGGAATACCCGCCGCCGCGGCGTGCTTTGCTGCAGCGACTTTGGTTCCAGCGCCACCAGTGCCCACACCCGCAGCCCCAATATCGCCGAAGGTTATTCCGATGAGCTCATCGTGGAACGCAACGAAGTCGATACGTTCGGCATCCGGCTCCGAGGGTGGCTTCGTGTACAGCGCATCGATGTCCGAGAGCAAAACGAGCATGTCGGCCCGAACCAGCACCGAAACGAGCGCGGCCAAGCGGTCGTTGTCACCGAAGCGGATCTCATGGGTCGCTACAGTGTCGTTCTCGTTCACGATAGGCAAAATTTTCAATCCCAGCAGCCGTTCCATGGCCCGCTGAGCATTGCTGTGGTGAGTCGGGTTGTCCATATCGCCTGCGGTCAGCAAGATTTGGGCAGCGACGACTCCGTAGCGATCAAAGCTTTCTTGATAGCGATAGATGAGCACGTTTTGGCCCACAGCGGCCGCAGCCTGCTGCGTTGCGAGATCTGTGGGGCGACCATCTAGCTTCAAGAATGGGATACCCGTTGCGATCGCACCGGAAGACACCAGAATCACTTCTGAACCTGCTGCGTGCGCGGCGGCTAGCGCATCGACGAGAGCGGCGATTTGGCCCACGTTGGTACCGCTGACCGATGACGATCCAACTTTGACAACGATGCGGCGCGCACGAGGAATCTCGGCGCGCACGGCGGGCTTGCTAGTCACGATTCTCCGACTCATCGTCTTTCTCAACCGCGAAACCTTCGTCGTCAACCCAGACTCCGGCTTCGCGTTCTGACTGAAGCTCGGCGCGCGCGGCGGCCTTGGCATCCATGCGCTCGAGGTAGTTACGGCGACGGCTGCGGTTGGTTGCACGCTCGTTGTCATCAAGACGTGGATCGGTTCCTCGCGGAGCCGCAACCAGTTCGGCTGCTGACGACAGTGTGGGCTCCCAGTCGAAGACAACACCTCCGCCTGCACCAATGATTACGGTTGAACCAGGAACGGCGCCAGACTTGAACAGGTCGTCTTCGACCCCAAGTCGAGCCAAGCGGTCTGCCAGGTAGCCGACAGCTTCTTCGTTAGTGAAGTCTGTCTGTGCAACCCAACGCTCAGGCTTATCACCAACAACGCGGTACACGTTGCCGTAGGTGCCGCCCTCAACCTTGACAGCAAAGTCCTTGGCGTTCACCGCACGAGGGCGCAGAACGATTCGTTCCTTGATCGGTTCGGAATTGCGCGCTTCGCGGTCAGCCAGCACAAGCGCCGCTAGCGCGAAGGAAAGTTCTCGGAGGCCCGCGTGTGACACGGCAGACACTTCGAACACGCGGTAGCCGCGCTCTTCTAGTTCGGTCTTGACGAGATCAGCCAGGTCGCCGCCATCAGTGACATCGATTTTGTTGAGAGCTATGAGCTGCTCACGTTCGAGCAGAGGCGTCTGCCCCTCAGGAACTGGGTATGCCGCTAATTCGCTGAGAATTACGTCAAGGTCGCTGATCGGGTCGCGTCCTGGCTCCAAAGTGGCGCAGTCGAGAACGTGCAGCAGCGCGGTACAGCGCTCAACGTGACGCAAGAACTCGAGCCCAAGGCCCTTGCCCTCGCTCGCGCCCTCAATCAGTCCAGGAACGTCAGCGATCGTATAACGCACGTCGCCGGATTCAACGACACCCAGGTTCGGGTGCAAAGTGGTGAAGGGGTAGTCAGCGATCTTCGGCTTTGCTGCGCTCATCGCTGCGATCAAGCTCGACTTGCCTGCGGACGGGTAACCGACAAGCGCCACATCGGCAACGGTCTTGAGCTCAAGGAAGATGTCGCCCTCAAAGCCGGGCGTTCCGAGCAACGCAAAGCCGGGAGCCTTGCGCTTCGTGGATGAGAGAGCCGCGTTACCGAGGCCGCCCTGTCCACCTGGGCCAACGACCAAACGCATGCCCGGAGCATCCATGTCGATGAGTACTTCGCCATCCTGATCGCGGACGAGAGTACCCACGGGAACAGAAAGCAGCATCTCGGCACCCGCTGTACCAGCCTTGTGGTCGCCCTGACCGGGCTGGCCGTGCTGCGACTTGCGGTGCGGTGAACGGTGGAAGTTCAGAAGCGTGGTGACCTGTGGGTCACTGAAAAGCACGATGTCGCCACCGTTGCCACCGTTACCGCCGTCGGGGCCTGCAAGAGGCTTGAACTTTTCACGCTTGACTGAAACACAACCGTTTCCGCCGTGTCCTGCTACGAGATGCAAGGTCACCTGGTCGACGAACGATGCCATGATGGTTCCTCCTATTCTCGTGAGACACGGGTACTGCTGTTGCTGTACTGAATGTTGCTGTGTTAAATGGCGAGAGCGAGCCGAAGCTCGCTCTTCGCTGTAACGTTCGCCTGCGAACAGGCAACGGAGGGAAACTAAACAGTGACGATGTTGACGACCTTGCGACCGCCCTTAGCACCGAACTGTACTGCGCCTGCTGAGAGAGCGAACAGTGTGTCGTCTCCTCCACGGCCGACATTGATGCCGGGGTGGAAGTGGGTGCCGCGCTGGCGAACGATGATCTCGCCGGCGAGAACCTCTTGGCCGCCGAAACGCTTTACGCCGAGGCGCTGCGCGTTGGAGTCACGACCGTTGCGGGTGGAGCTTGCGCCCTTTTTATGTGCCATTTTCCTGGAAGTCCTTTACGCTCGTCAGCTACTTGATGCTGGTGATCTTGATGCGGGTCAGCTCTTGACGGTGACCCTGGCGAACCTTATAACCGGTCTTGTTCTTGAACTTCTGGATAACGATCTTTGGACCGCGCTCATCGTTCAGAACCTCGGCGACGACCTTAATCTTCTCAAGCGCCTTGGCGTCGTGAGTGATCTTGTCGCCATCAACGAACAGAACTGGAGCGAGCTCAACATTGCCGTTCTTGTCGGCTGCGATGCGGTCGAGAACGACAATCGTGCCGACCTCTACCTTCTCCTGCCGCCCACCGGCGCGCACAACTGCGTAAACCACTTTTGACCCTTACTTAACGATTAATAGCTAGAACTATTGAAGCTTGTGGCGAATTCTGCGGGCGAAGCCCAGCACACACCAAGGATCAACGATACTCGACGTGGGCACTCCCGGTCAAACGACACGCTTCTGCTGCTTCCGACTGAATCAATCATTAGTGACGACTCGGCGAAAATGAGAACGTGTACACCGGACACCGATCGCAATCTCAACGATCACAACCACAGTTCAAGTGCAGCGACAACCATAGTACGCCGCAGACTGGCGCCCGGTCAAAAGCTCAACGTCACGATCTGCCCTCAATTAGGCTCACACCATGACTGTGTTGATCGACCAAGCGATCTGGCCCGCCCACGATACGGTGTGGGCTCACATCGTGAGCGACACATCACTCGTGGAATTGCACGCCTTTGCTGAGCTCGCGGGCATCCCGCAGCGCGGCTTCGACCACGACCACTACGACGTTCCTGCGCGCATGTGGGAGCAACTCGTCGTCCTCGGCGCCGAGCCTGTGGGAGTGCGAGAGTTTGTACGGAGGCTTGAGGCCAGCGGCCTGCGCGTGCCCCAGCGAGACCGAACCAAATAGCAGGATCAGACTAATTAGCCACGACATCCGCTCGCGATATCTACAACGTAGGTGGTCACGCTGTGGGGGCGCGCATTCAGCACATACTCTTCGGAGGCGAGAATCGCGCCCTTGTCTTTGACGGTTCGGTACAGGATGCGCGAAACTTCACCGTCGTCGTACGCGAGCAGGCTGCTGACGGTGTTGGGGCCTCCCCTCCTCCCTGGGAGCAACAGCCGATCACCAACCGGAGTGAACTCTTGGATGCCCTCGCACGTGAACAACACGGTGCGTTCAGAACCGCTCCGGCCCATGCGCACGATCTCATCGCTAGGCACCCCACGGTCGAGTCAGCAGAGTTGCGGTTCACCCGCACTAAAGGAAGTGCCATTCGTTGATGCTGAACCCCCTGATGGGCTCACAACGCCGTCGATAGCTTCGGTCCTTACGCGTAGCCAAAGCACGAATCCCGACGGCTGCGGCTAATAGAGGCATGGCTTACACGCTAGCCCCACTGCGTCACGACCCTAAAAGAGCCGTGAACACCCGAAATTACTTATCGTCGCTCGGCGCCGTGTTAACCGTCTTGCCTTGGCTACTGGCACGGCGTGAACCACGCGACTTTCCTTGACCGGGTTGCTTGGGCTCTGGGAGAGCTTCGAGGACCGAATCCAAGATCTGCTCGGCATCGTGCGTGCTGATCTTCGGCGCAGCCTGCGAATTCTTCGAGGCAGGCAAATCGAGAATAGCAACCGCAGCTTCTGCAACAGCGTCAACAACACCGCTGGTCTGAGTTGTCGGCTTCTTAGCCGTCGACTGCTGACTCGGCGCCTCGGTCTTTGCGGCATCCGACTGCTGTGACGAACCAGCGTTGCGCGACGAACCAGACTTCTTCGAGGAACCCGACTTGTTCGAGGAACCCGACTTCTGTTCTGTCGATGGAACCTCGGCGGCTGCCGCTGGCTCCTCGGTACCGTGCTCTGCCGAGGCCGCAACGGTGCTGGCTGCTACGCGAGCAAGAGCGTTGCGAACGTCTTCGGTAATCGCGTGAGTTCCGTTGCTGCCGCCATTGCTGCTGCCGTTGTTCGAACCACTGTTGGCAGACTTCGCGGCACCGTTCGACTGCTGGTTCTGCGAACCACCATTGCCGCCGGAGCCGGAGTTGTTTCCGCCTGAGTTGCCACCACCGTTGTTGCCACTTCCGCCGCGATTGCGACCACGACGACCACTGCCAGCCTGCTCGTTCTGAGTCGGCTGTTGGCGGTGCTTAGTGACGGGATCGTGCTGCACCACTACGCCACGACCGGCACAAACCTCACAGTTCTCACTGAACGTCTCGAGCAAGCCGAGCCCCAACTTCTTGCGAGTCATCTGCACAAGGCCAAGCGAAGTAACTTCGGCAACCTGGTGCTTAGTGCGGTCACGGCTCAAGCACTCAACGAGACGACGCAACACGAGGTCCCGGTTCGACTCAAGAACCATGTCGATGAAGTCGATGACGATGATTCCACCGATATCGCGCAGACGCAGCTGACGAACGATTTCTTCAGCAGCTTCAACGTTGTTCTTGGTGACGGTCTCTTCAAGGTTTCCACCCGAGCCGACGAACTTGCCGGTGTTGACGTCGACAACCGTCATGGCCTCAGTGCGGTCGATAACGAGCGAACCACCAGAGGGCAACCAGACCTTGCGGTCGAGAGCCTTCTCGATCTGCTCAGAAACGCGGTACTCCTCGAACGAGTCGACAGTGTTTTCGTGCGCTTGAAGTCGATCAAGCAAATCGGGTGCGACCGAACGAACGTAGCCCTCGATCGTCTTGCGAGCATCGTCGCCCTCAATAACGAGCTTGTGGAAGTCTTCGTTGAAGACATCGCGGATGATCTTGATCAGAAGATCGGGCTCAGAGTGCAGCAGAGCGGGAGCCTGAGCATTGTCAACCTGCGAGCTGATGTCTGCCCACTGGTTAGTCAGTCGGCTCACATCGAGCGTGAGCTGCTCTTCAGTCGCGCCCTCAGCCGCCGTGCGCACAATGACGCCAACGTTCTCGGGAAGCACACCCTTGAGGATCTTCTTCAGTCTCGAACGCTCAGTGTCAGGCAGTTTGCGGCTAATACCACTCATCGAACCGTTCGGCACGTAGACGAGGTAGCGACCGGGCAGCGAAACCTGGCTCGTGAGCCGAGCACCCTTGTGCCCGACAGGGTCTTTAGTGACCTGAACGAGCACGCGGTCGCCAGGCTTGAGCGCGAGCTCAATGCGGCGTGCCTGCTGCTTGCCGTCAGCAGAGTTCTCTGCTGCGGCATCCCAGTCAACTTCGCCCGAGTAGAGCACGGCGTTGCGGCCACGCCCGATGTCGACGAATGCGGCTTCCATGCTGGGCAAAACGTTCTGCACACGACCGAGGTACACGTTGCCGATGAGACTCGCATCCTGAGCCTTCGCAACGTAATGCTCAACCAAAACGCCGTCTTCAAGAACAGCAATCTGGATGCGGTCAAACTTTGAGCGGACCACCATGACGCGGTCGACGCTTTCGCGACGCGCGAGGAACTCGCTCTCAGTCACAACTGGACGGCGACGACCAGCATCGCGGCCATCGCGGCGACGCTGCTTCTTCGCCTCAAGACGCGTAGAACCCTTAACCTTGGTTGGCTCGTTGCTTGGCTCAGCCTGCTTGCGTGGCTGGCGCACTCGAACAACCGTGTTGGGAGACTCATCGCCGGGGCGAGCGTCTTCACCTGAGCGACGGCGTGAACGACGACGGACATTGCCTGCCTCGTCTTCTGCGTCATTGTCGTCGTTGCGGGTGTCTGCGTTTGACTTGTTGTCATTGCGCGAACGAGGCGCGCGAGCAGGAAGCTCCGGCAGGTCTGGTGCTTGGAAGAGCAAAGATGTCGTCGACGGAGGGGTAACCGCAGCCGCCTTCTTGGCCGCCGGTGACTTTGCGGCCGAAGCGCCGTCGGCAGTTTTCTGTGCCGATGATGTCGGAGCCTTGCGCGAACGTGAGCGTGCAGGGGCAGTCTTCTGCCCCTGTGCGGTGCGTGGAGCCTTGGATGCTGCGGAAGGCTCGGTCTTTTCGGTCGCTGGAGTGGTTGACGCCGACTCCGCTGAGGCCGAAGTGTCAGCTGTCGTGCGTACTACTGCAGCCGCAGGCGCGTCCGCTGGCGGCGTCTGCGCCACTGGCTTCACTGTTGCTGCTTTGGAAGCAGGAAGAATGCGGCCAAAAAGACCCTTCTTCTTCGGAACTGCTTTCGAATTATCGCTTTCATTCACCATTGCTGGTGTACTCCTTGCCCTAATAGGCGACCGCGCCACCTACCGGGTACTCTCTCGTGCGCTATTCCCCCACCAAACCTATGGCTGGAGAACCGCTACTAATTCTTCAGGTCCTGCAACGGGCTCGTGGCTCGCGCTGCAGTTGTGCCCTGTCACGACACTGTGCCCTGTCACGACACTTCGGAACTGGCTATCCGACTCGCGCAACACGCGTTGCGTAACTGGTCCGGTCGCTATGCCCGGTAAGCCTTCTTGGTGTTATCCCGAGCGCGGCTCGGAGTAACTACATTTCATTATCGCACGCATTCTCAGAATGTGAGCCTGACGCACATGCGATAATCCGAGCATGACTGCATCCGGGGTTCGAAACAGGCCCATAGCCCTCGCCATATTCCTGATCATCACTGGACTCGTCGGGCTCTGGGCTTCGTTCCAACTCATGGTGGAGAAGATCCACACTCTCGAGAACCCTGGTGACGCGCTGAGTTGCGATTTCAGCATCATTGTTCAGTGCGCGAAGAACTTAGACTCAGCGCAAGGCGCAGTGTTTGGCTTTCCGAACCCCATCATTGGCCTCGTCGGATTTATGGCACCGCTGGTGGTCGGCGCAGCAATCCTGGCCGGTGCCCGTTTCACTAGCTGGTTCTGGGTCACGTTCAACATTGGCATCGCTGGTGCATTCGCGTTGGTTCTGTGGCTCGCCTACCAAAGCATCTTCAACCTCTTCACGCTGTGCCCCTGGTGCATGGTCGTCTGGTCTGTGACGATCCCGATGTTCTGGGCCGTCACCCTGCGGAACCTCACAGTGGGCGCAATTCCCGCACCACGCTCGCTGCGCAAGGCAGCATCCGCCGCTTACAGTTGGGTACCAGTCATCACGCTTGTTGGCTACATCATCATCGCGGTCATCGCACAGGTTCGTCTCGACGTTCTTAGTTACCTCTAAAACACGAGCTACCTGCAGAACACATTCCGCGCAGAGAGGCGTATGCCGCACCGAGTACACAAGAACGCCGAGAGCTAGGCCGAAGCCCCACTCTCGCCGTTCACAGTGGGCACAGTGAGTTCGTCACTCTGCATGATTCTTGAGGTCTAGGAGAACCAGAGCGCCAATTCGCGTGCTGCCGATTCCGGCGAGTCACTGCCGTGCACGAGGTTCTGCTGAACGGCCAGTCCCCAGTCGCGTCCGAGGTCACCACGGATGGTTCCTGGAGCTGCTGTCGTGGGGTCGGTGGTGCCGGCGAGCGAACGGAAGCCTTCGATCGCGCGGTTGCCTGCGATACGCAGCGCAACGGTCGGGCCGGACTGCATGAAGTCCATCAGCGGCTCGTAAAATGGCTTTCCTTCGTGCTCTGCGTAGTGCTGCGAAAGCAGATCTACCTCGGCCTGCACCAGGCGCACATCAACGAGTTGGTAACCCTTGGCTTCGATGCGGCGAAGAATTTCTCCGGTCAGGTTGCGGGCAACGCCATCCGGCTTAATCAGTACGAGTGTCTCTTCGATGTTCATTGTGTCTCCTCAACGGGGGTGGTCATGGTTGATGAACTAAGAATTGTGGCTTTGGCTGCGTCGATCTGGCGGCCCTTGATAAAGCAGTACGTCCAGATTGCGGCAAAACCAGCGCCAACCACAAACATGGGGGTGAGTATGAAGCCGAGTGCGATGAGACCAACCTGCAGCGCCCAGCCGACCCACACAGCCCAAGGATGGTGGAGCATCCGGGCCAGCGTCACAAAGACAATGATTAGCACCGCTCCCCCGATGAATGCCGGTGCGGGCGTCAAGGCACGGAGTCCGAACGCTGCCAAAGCGACGAAGAAGATGAGAGTCGCGTCGAGCACTAAGACGATGCTCAGCAGCAGCTCGGTGACGGAGCGTGTTCTGCGCGTGCGCGGGGTTCGACTCATGGCTTCCAGCCCTCCGCTTCAGCCAACGCGAGTGCTTCGCCAACCAGTGAGATGGAACCGGTGACGACTACTGCACGACGCTCGTTCTCGGCGGCCCAACTACGAGCCAGCTCCATCGCCTCGGCGAAGGAATCGAAGTCGGTGGTCTCTTCAGAGAATTCTCGAACAGTTTCTACGAGCTCTTCAGGCGCTACCGCACGGTCGGACTGAGACGACGTGACATAGAAGCGATTCGCTACCGGAGCAAGCGCTTTGACAATGCCCGAGGCATCCTTGTCGTCAAGCACACCAATAACGAATGCGATCTCATCAAAGGTGAAGTACTCCTTGAGCGCCGCCGCCAGTGCAGTTGCACCGTGTGGGTTGTGTGCGGCATCCACAATCACCGTGGGTTCGGCACCGATGACCTGCAACCGACCAGGCGACGAGACAGTCGTGAAAGCCTCAGCGAGCACATCAGTGACGAGCGCTTGGCTACCGGCACCCAGGAACGACTCAACCGCGGCAATCGCGAGTGCGGCATTATGTCCCTGAAATTCGCCGAACAGCGGCAAGAAGAGGTCTGAGTAGGTGCCCGCGAGTCCGCGAACAGAAATCAACTGACCGCCGACCGCAACAGCACTGCTCAACAGCTCAAAAGCATCGCCCTCGAAGCCAAGCTTCGACTCGGTGAGATCCGCAGCGCGCTCAAGCTCGATTTGGGCATCAGAGGTTTGCACCGCTGAAACGATTGCGGCCGCTGGCTTGATGATTCCTGCTTTGGTGCGAGCAATCTCAGAGATTGTCGTGCCCAAACGGTGGGTGTGGTCGAGCGCGATCGGGCTAAACACTGCCACCTGACCATCGGCCACGTTCGTGGAATCCCACTCACCGCCCATACCAACCTCAAGCACAGCAACATCAATCGGAGCATCAGCGAAACTTGCGAAAGCGAGAACCGTCAACGCTTCAAAGTAGGTCAAAGGCTCCTGGCCCTTAGCCAGCAGTTCAGCATCCACCATCAATAAGAAGGGGCGGATGTCAGCCCAGTTAGCGGCGAGCGCGCGGTTAGACATCGCTCGGCCATCAATCACGATCCGCTCATTCACGCGCACCAGGTGTGGGCTCGTCATGAGCCCTGTGCGCAACCCGTAGGCCCGCAAGATGCTCTCAACAATGCGACTGGTCGAGGTCTTGCCGTTCGTGCCCGTGATGTGAATCACCGGATACGTGCGCTGCGGATCGCCAATGAGTTCCACGGCACGTCGAGTTGCCTCGAGGCGCGGCTGGGGCGCCTGCTCCCCCACACGCGCAAGCAACTCTTCGTAGACGAGTGCGGCATCCTGTGCATACTCGGAATCTTCGAGTTCGAAGTCGGAGTCGTCGTCGATGTTTGTACCCTCAAAGCCGTCAGCGAAGGGGCTGAGGTCGGCGAGCGGGTGCGCCGCTTCAAGTTCAGCACGCTCCTCGTCGCTCAGCGAGTCATCGAAAGACTCATCGGGCTCTACGCTGTCGTCGAATTCATCGTCGCGTTCAGGCATTGATCGTTCCCATCTTGGTGATGTCAATCACCAGGCGGCCTGCATTGGCATACTTTCCTGCCGGCAATTCGGTGCGGTACGTCTCAATTGTGCCTTCTGACAGCTCATTCGCGAAGCTCTGAACGGTCGATTGCGCTGCAAGCGTTTCTGAGGCAATCATGGCGCTGTGGAAGCCAATGGCTTCGTGGTCAGCGGCGTCGAGGGCACTAATAACGAGAGCGATCCGGTCGCTCACGTCGAGCCCGGCAGCCTTGCGCGCATCCTGAATCGCACGGATCGCGTCACGCGCCAGACCTTCAGCCGAAAGCTCAGGGGTGAGCTGCGTGTCAATGATCACAAACCCGCCATCGGAGAGGAACGCGATGGCGCTCGCCTCGTCGGCGGCTTCCCTCTGAAGCTCGTATTCGGCCGGCTCCAGCGCCATTCCGTCGACCGAAACGCCGTCAGCGGTTGCCTGCCAGTTGCCTGCCTTGGCCTCCTTGATGACGTGCTGCACGTGCTTGCCCACGCGCGGCCCGAGAGCACGCGCGTTGACGGTGAGCTTCTTGGTGATGCCAAAGCTCTCCAAAGACCCTTCTTCGAGTTGCTCAAACCGCACAGCCTTGACGTTGAGTTCGTCACGAAGGATGTCGCTAAACGGTGCCAGCGCATCTGACGCTTCGCTGACAACCGTCAACGATGCCAGCGGCAGTCGAACGCGCAAGCTGCGCGCCTTGCGGAGAGCAAGACCATTCGAGGCAATTTCGCGAACACGGTCCATCGAAGCAACCAGATCATGGTCGCTCGGGAAGGCGGATGCGTCAGGCCAGTCAGTGAGGTGCACGCTGCGGCCGTTAGTCAGCCCGCGCCACATCTCCTCGGAGACGAGCGGTAGCAGGGGCGCTGAGACCCGTGCAACAGTTTCGAGCACCGTGTACAGGGTGTCGAACGCGTCAGTGTCGTCGCCGATCCAGAAGCGGTCGCGGCTGCGACGCACGTACCAGTTGGTGAGCACGTCGGCGAAGTCGCGAAGTTTCGCCGCTGCCATCGGGCTGTCGAGGGCATCGAGTTCGGTAGTCACGTCTTCGATGAGTTCGCGGGTCTTCGCCAACAGGTAGCGGTCGAGAACGTTCGTCGAATCGGTGCGCCACGTCGCTTCGTAATTGTCAGCGGCATTCGCATAGAGGGTGAAGAAGTAGTACGTGCTCCACAGCGGAAGCAACATCTGGCGAACACCATCACGGATGCCCTCCTCAGTCACCATGAGGTTTCCACCCCGGATTACCGAACTCGACATCAGGAACCAGCGCATCGCATCGGCACCGTCGCGATCGAACACTTCGGAGACATCCGGGTAGTTGCGCAGGCTCTTCGACATCTTCTGACCGTCGTTGCCGAGCACGATGCCGTGGCTGATGACGTTCGAGAATGCGGGTCGATCAAAAAGTGCCGTCGACAGCGTGTGAAGTGTGTAGAACCATCCGCGAGTCTGCCCGATGTACTCAACGATGAAGTCAGCAGGACTGTGAGTGTCGAACCACTCCTGGTTCTCGAACGGGTAGTGCACCTGAGCGAACGGCATCGAGCCAGAATCGAACCAGACGTCGAGCACATCTTCAATGCGGCGCATCGTCGACTGACCGCTCGGGTCATCAGGGTTCGGTCGCGTCAGCTCATCGATGAACGGGCGGTGCAGGTCGGGCTCACCATCGTGATTGAGGGGTAGGCGACCGAAGTCGGCTTGGATCTCAGCGAGCGAACCATAAACATCCACGCGTGGAAAGTCGGGGTTGTCGCTCTTCCAGATCGGGATGGGCGATCCCCAGTAGCGGTTGCGGCTGATCGACCAGTCACGGGCGTTGCCCACCCACTTGCCGAACTGGCCCTCCTTGACGTTCTCAGGAACCCAGTTGATCTCCTGATTGAGCTCGCCCATGCGGTCGCGGAACTCGGGCACCTTCACGAACCAGCTCGATACTGCTTTGTAGATGAGCGGGTTGCGGCAACGCCAGCAGTGGGGGTACGAGTGCTCGTAGCTTGCGACCTTAAGCAGGCGACCCTCTTCGCGCAGCAGTTTCGTGAGCGGCTTATTGGCGTCGAAAACTTGCATTCCGGCAACGGGAGGCACCGACGGCAAGAACTTGCCGCCATCATCGACAGAGATGACTACGGGGATGCCAGCAGCGGCACACACATTTTGGTCATCTTCACCGTAGGCGGGCGCTTGGTGCACGATGCCAGTACCTTCGCCGGTTGCCACGTAGTCGGCAACCAAAAACTGCCACGCGTTTTCGGTGCCGTAGGTCTCGGCATCTTCGTAGAAGTCCCAGAGGCGGTCGTAGCGCACACCCTCGAGTTCGGATCCCTTGATTGTGCGCGACACTGCGGCAAGCGCCAACTCAGCAGTCTCGTAGCCGAGCTCCTTCGAGTACGCTGCGATCGTGTCGCCCGCGAGCAGGTACTGCGCTGAACCCTCCTCCGAACCATCGCCAGCGCCCAAGGGGCCAGCAGGCAGCACGGCGTAGTCGATGTCCGGGCCAACAGCGAGCGCCAGGTTGGTTGGCAGGGTCCACGGGGTGGTCGTCCAGGCGAGCGCCTTCACGCCGGTGAGTCCGAGTGCCTCCGCCTTTACGCCGTCGAGAGGGAAAGTCACTGTGACGGTCTGGTCTTGACGCATCTTGTAGACGTCGTCATCCATACGCAGTTCGTGATTCGACAGCGGGGTCTCGTCGTTCCAGCAGTACGGGAGGACGCGGAAACCTTCGTAGGCCAGGTTCTTCTCGTGCAACTGCTTGAACGCCCAGATGACGCTCTCCATGAAGTTCACGTCGAGGGTCTTATAGTCGTTCTCAAAGTCGACCCAGCGCGCCATGCGGGTCACATATTCTTGCCACTCACCGGTGTACTTGAGCACTGATTCTCGAGCAGCTTCGTTGAACTTGTCGATGCCCATTTCTTCGATCTGAGCCTTCTCGGTGATGCCGAGTTGGCGCATCGCTTCGAGCTCGGCTGGAAGACCGTGGGTGTCCCAGCCGAAGCGGCGCTGCACTTGCTTGCCGCGCATCGTCTGAAAGCGGGGGAAGACGTCTTTGGCGTATCCGGTCAGTAGGTGGCCGTAGTGCGGCAGGCCATTGGCAAAGGGCGGGCCGTCGTAGAAGACCCACTCATCAGAACCTTCACGCTGATCAATGGATGCCTGAAAAGTGTCGTCTGTCTTCCAGTACGACAGAACCTGCTCTTCAATCGCAGGAAACCGCGGTGATGGCGCTACGGAATCGTCTGAGCGGTGGCGAGGATACGACATGGGGCTCCAGTGGTACGTGGGTGCGGATAATCTGCACGAGGACGACCTCACGGCCGCGGTACCACCCCGCTTGTGCACCAGACGGCACACCACTCAAATAGCGTTGACGGGCTTACCCGTTCGGTTCTACCGCCATCGCAACGTGCCGAGGCCGCTCACAATAGTTTCTTCCGAATGCTCCCCGGTGATAGCCGGTTCATAGCGTGTTGCTCAATGATACGTGAGTTCGCTGAATGCTCGACGCTATTTTTTGGCGACGGTCGCGAGTGCTTCAGCGGCGAGCATGTCGCGCGTCACAGACGGCGGCGGAACGGCATCTCCTGAACATCGACCATTTCGGGCGCGGAAGCTGGTGCGTCGGCCAGACGGCGCGCGAGACGCGAGGTCCAGGGGCTTGCTGTAACACCGTGGGCGAACACGCTGACCAAAATCGTCCACACGGCAACGGAGAACACCGTGTCAGCGACGGTTCCGCTCAGTTGATCAAACACCAACAGAGCGAACAGAATCGAAGCCAACCCTCGTGGACCGAACCAGCCGATGAACAGTCGTGTTTCGAAACGGACCCGGGACCACGCGAGCGCGATGAGCACGGGAACCATTCGCACGACAGTCAACGAGAGCACTACGTACAGGGCGATCTGCCAGGTCAGTGATCCGAGCACCGGTGCCGCCAACACCGCACCGAACACCAGAAAGGTGACAGAGCCGAGAAGCTGGCCCTGGTCTTCGGTGAAGTCCTGCGCGTTGTGGCATTCCTCGCGAGCGACAAAACTGAACGCGAGACCGGCAACGAATGCGGCAATGAAGCCATTTCCTCCGACAACGCCGGCACTCGTGAACGCGGCGACGGCAATCGCGAGAGTAGCGAGCTGGCGGTAGATGCCATCAACAAACCCGGCCTTGGCGAAGCGGTGGAGAGTCCATCCGCCGAGCAACCCGACCACCCCACCGAACAGAATTCCGAAACCGATCTGTTGCGCCGCGAACGCACCCCAGTTGTCTCCCCCGGCCGCCCCGGTTTCTACTGCTGAAATGGCGAGGAACACCGTGACAACCGGAACCATGATCCCGTCGTTGAGGCCGCTCTCCACGTTCAAGCCCTGTCGGATGCGCACCGGCAACCGCTTATCGCTCACCACCGCCTGCCCCAGTGCAGCATCGGTGGGCGCAAGGATGGCTGCAATGAGCGCTGCTTCGATGATCGTCAGCCCTCCGAACAGCACTGCTGCCGCCACTGTGCCGAGGATGATCGTCAGTGGCAGACCGATTCCCAGAAGCCTGATGGGGAGCAGTATCTGTTTGCGCAACATCCGCAGATCGATGCGGACGGCATCCGTGAAGAGCACCAGCACGAGTGTCGCCTCCACCAGGATGGACACCACCTCGCTCTCGAGGTCGAGGTGGAACCACTCGCCGCCCACAGTGCCAAGCACGATGCCCGCGGCCGTGAATACCATCGGCGCCGTCACCGGCGACAGCGCCAATTTTTGGGACACCATGGCAAAGCCGAACACCACCAGCGCGATGACCATAAGCTCCGACATAGTTGCCTCCGCAATTCTTCTGGCAGCTCGAGCCGAACTGCTCGCGTGCTTCCGCTGACGCCGGCTATCGCGTTGTTGTCGCGGCTGAGCGACACGTCGGGCACACGCAGGCCACATTACCCGGCTGGGTAAATCTCGCTCAGTTGCGCAAGAAGGCCATCGGTGCGCAGGTTTTGTCTCGACGATGGCGGCAGACAGACGTACTGTGGAAACCCCGCTGGGGCAGGGGCGAGAAGGAGATACTCCCATGGCGCAAAAACTTGGGGTGGATGCCGGCCTAGGCTACGACCCGGATTTCTTGGGCATCGAGATAGGCATCCCGGCTGCGGGTGAAAGGATCCTCGCGGACATTCTGGTGTGGGAGGGCAGGGAGGTCCTGCCGTACACGCACTTCTCGCTAACCATGAGCTCCGCACGGCGCTTCGCCTATTGGGTGGCCTGGAATATTGACGGCGGAGCCCTCAAGAGACTCAGTCGGGCCAAATTGGCCTTCATGAAAGACCAACGCATTCCTCCCGACGCACAAACCGGCAACGAGCTATACGCGGGCAACCGGCTTGATCGTGGCCACCTTGCCCGGCGCTCCGATCTGATCTGGGGAAGCTTGGAGGAGGCGCAACAGGCGAACAGTGACTCCTTCTACTACACGAACATCGCCCCGCAGATGAATGACTTCAACCAGTCAAGCCAGCAGGGTGTGTGGGGCCGACTGGAGGATGCCCTGTACGAAGACACCGAGGTCGACGACCTGCGTGTCAGCGTCATGGCTGGGCCGGTCTTCCTCGACGATGACCAGCTGTACCGTGGCGTACGCGTGCCACGTGAATACTGGAAGGTGCTGGCCTATTCGCTGAACGGCGACCTGAGCGTCCGGGCGTTCCTGCTCACTCAAGACCTAGACCCGCTGAGAAGCGTGGCGACGTTGGATGAATTTCGTGTCTACCAAGTGGACCTCTCCGAGCTTGAGGAACGGACCGGGCTGCTGTTCCCGACAGTGATGCACTCAACCGGCGTTCCTGCAGCTGACTTATCGGGTGCGGGAGCACGAACGGCCCTCGACGATACTTCGGACATCCGCTGGTAGCCACACCAGCGACCATGCCCGACAGCAAATAGCGAGCACGCGAACCGCATTTGTTACGCATCCCACAAATCTGGGCGGCTTTGTTAGTCCGAGGCGCACCCACGTTCCCGCGAACTATGACTAGGGTTATTCACGCACCGGCCTATTCAGGCAGGGCTCTTCACTGTTCGCAGACAAAGGAAAGGAGTGTCGCGTGTCGACTCTCACTTTGACCCTCGGCCGGCCGACTCTTGCCGACACCGTCTTCTCTCGCAGCCTCGCCACTGACCTCGTTCTGGTCAGCGCCGGTGCCGCGCTCACTGCTGTGATGGCCCAGCTCGTTGTCCCCCTCTACCCCGTGCCGATCACCGGCCAGACGCTCGCTGTTCTTCTCGTTGGCGCAACGCTCGGCGCAAGCCGCGGAGTCCTGTCGATGGTGCTTTACGCACTTCTCGGCATCGTCGGTGTACCGGTCTTCAGCGAAGCGTCCTCCGGACTCGGTGTAATCACGGGGACCACCGGTGGCTACATCATCGGCTTCATCTTTGCTGCAGGATTCACCGGATGGCTCGCTCAGCGCGAGTGGGACAAGAAATTCCTCGGGGCTGCACTCTCATTCCTCGGCGGCACAGTCGTCACATTCATCTTCGGCCTCACCTGGTTGGCCATTGTCACAGGCGGAACCTTCGAGCAGGTTCTCGCTTGGGGTCTCTACCCCTTCATCATTGGCGGATTGATCAAAGCTGGCATCGCCGCAGCGATCATTCCCTCAACGTGGAAGCTTGCGGGCGTAATCGCGCGCAAGCGCGGCGAGAAGTAGCCTCTTACCTTCATCTACCGGGTCGTTTTCGCTCACGCGAACCGGCCCGGTTTTTTCGGCTGCTAGACTTTATGGACTGAGTTCAACAATGCTTAGTTCGCTCGCACCCGAGCATCTTCCCTCGCCACACAAAGGACCATATTGAGCGCCCCCCGCATCCTTCTGCTCCCCTTCACTCTCGCCGCCACTGCGGCACTTCTCGCGGGATGCACCGCGGCGACCGAGCCCGCTGCAGAGCCTGTCGCCGGCGGAACGCTCGTGTATGCCACCGGAGATGCAGAACCTGGATGCCTCGACCCCCACGTCGGTGGGAACTATCCTCAAGCACTCATCAGCACTCAGTACATTGAGTCGCTGGTCTCAAAAAACACCGCAGGCGAGATCATCCCCTGGCTCGCCACCGAGTGGACCACCAGCGAAGACGGACTCACGTGGGATTTCACACTGCGCAATGACGTCACCTTCACCGACGGCACGCCCTTCGATGCAGAAGCGGTCAAGACCAACATCGAGCACCTGAAGGATCCAAACACCGCGTCATCCACCGGCTACCTCGCTGTCGGCAAGATCGACGGCATCGACGCCGTTGAGTCCAACCAGGTGCGGTTCACGCTGTCGGCACCGGATAGCGCCCTGCTGGAGTCGCTCTCACAACCGTGGGTCGGCATCCAATCTCCGACTGCGCTTGAACGCGATCAAGCCGTCAACTGTGAGAGCCCCGTCGGTACTGGCCCGTTCATCGTCACCGAATGGGTGAAGCAGCAGTCGATCACTCTCGAACGCAATGAGAACTACAACTCGGCTCCGGGCGATGCAGAGCACACGGGAGCAGCACTCCTCGACTCGCTCGAGTGGCGCTTCATCCCGGATGCTGCAACGCGCTACGCAGCGCTGCAGTCTGGTGACGTGGACGTCATCGACAACGCGCAGCCGAACAACATCTCGTCTGCCGAAAGCGATCCGGCGATTGCCGAACTCAATGCTCCTCGGCCTGGAGCATCCAATCGAATCGAATTGAACTCGGGCAAGGCACCGTTTGACGACGAGCGCGTGCGTGAAGCATTTATCCGAGCGGTCGATGTCTCCCCCGGCATCGATAGCTTGTTCTTTGGCACGGCCGAGCGTTCCTATTCGGTTCTATCGAGCGTTGAAGCGGATGGAATCTCGTTGCCCGATGCCTTCACTGTCAACCCGGATGCCGCGAACACTCTGCTTGATGACGCCGGCTGGGACACGATCGACAGCGACGGTTACCGCACCAAAGACGGAGTGCGGTTGACTCTCGATTTCCCGATTAGCACCAACCAGTCAATCCCGGCCGAGCAGTCGCTTTTCGAACAGATTCAGGCGTCAGCCAAAGAGGTGGGCTTTGAAGTAAACCTGCTGCCGACTGACCTCTCGTCGTGGTACGGAGCGCTCTTCACCAACGAGTACAACCTCGTGAGCGCACCGTACACGAAGGTCGGTGCCGACGTGCTGCGCATCCTCTACCACTCTGACTCGATCATCCCTGCTCCGAGCGGCTACTACGCGAACTTGGCGCAGCTCAGCGACCCGAAGCTGGACCAGATCCTGACAACGGCAAGCCAAACATCGGATGCTGCCGAGCGCACAGCACTGTACGAGGAGGCGCAGTCGATCATCATCGACGGCTTCTATGTGCTTCCCTTGTACGACCAGCAGAACCACTACCTCTACAGCACGAGCGTCGAGGGGTTCCGTGCCCTTCCCACAGTGTCGGCTCCGACCTTCTACGACGCGTGGCTTAACGACTAGGACTACCCGTCGTGACGGATCCGTCAGACACAACCGCCGAGCGGCTCTCCATTCGGCCTGCAACGCGATTGCGTTCGTTGGCCTGGGTGGCGCGCCGTTTCGGCGGTGGTCTGTTTGTTTTGTGGATGGTGGCTACCGTCATCTTCTTCGCGTTGCGACTGATTCCCGGCGACCCTATCGACGCGATTTTGGGTGGCCCTGGCTCCCAAGCATCCGCTGAAGCTGTCGCACAAATTCGAGTCGAGTACGGCCTCGACCAGCCGTTGATCGTTCAGTATTTCTTAGCGATGTCAAAGTTGGCGATGGCCGATTTCGGAACCTCATACGCGCTCAAGATCGCGGTGGCGCCGTATGTGCTCACACAACTGTGGTCGACGCTCGTGCTCACGATTGCATCGCTGGTGGTGGCGTGGATTCTGGCTCTCGCGCTGACGATGGTGACGAGCGGTCGCCGCGGGCCGGCACGCGCTGTAGGTTCTGGACTCGAACTGTTAGCCGCAGCAGTGCCGCACTTTTGGCTGGCGTCCCTGCTGATCATTGTCTTGAGCAACACCCTTCACTGGCTGCCGCCGATTAGTGTTCCTGGGCCCTTGGGACTCATCTTGCCTGTGCTGACCCTCGCGCTTCCCCTTACCGGTTTCTTGGGTCAGCTCATGAGGGAATCACTCGCGAACGCCTATGAGCAACCTTTTGTGATTTCCGCTCGCGCCCGAGGAGAGAGCGAGTGGGGTGTGCGGTTCCGTCACGTGCTCCGCCACGCGGCCCTTCCCGGAATTTCGTTGTCAGGGTGGGCGTTCGGCTCGCTCCTGAGCGGCGCCGTAGTCGTGGAGACAATTTTTGCGCGACCGGGGCTGGGTCGAACCCTGTTGAGTTCGGTGTCTATCCGCGATATTCCCGTCGTCACCGCGGTCGCGCTGCTGTCAGCACTCACATTCATCATCGTCACCGTCGCAACCGACGCCATCGATCGAATCGTTGACCCGAGGGTGGCGAAACAGTGACCGAGATACTCGCCGGTCGCCTGAGTCGGGGGGCGCAGGCTAGGCCTGCAGCAAAGGGTTGGCGAAAACTGGCGGGAAATGCTGGAGCACTCGTGGCAATCGTTGCGCTGCTATTGATTCTCACCGCGGCGCTCGCCCCACAATTGTTGACCACGGCAGATCCGGATGCCGTCGCGCCAGTCGACGCCTTCCAGTCGCCTTCATTAGCGCACCTCTTCGGCACCGACGAATCGGGGCGCGATGTGTACACCAGAGTCGTGTTTGGTGCAGCAAACTCTCTGCTCATCGGTATTGCCGCGACCGTTGTTGGTCTCAGCTTGGCACTCGTGTTGGGACTACTCGGCGGGCTCGGCGGTCGCGTAGGCGACTTTGTGAGCACGAGAATCGTCGAGGTGATGTTTGCATTGCCCGGCCTGCTGCTCGCGCTCGTCTTCATCGCCATTGCGGGGCCCGGAGTTGTCACGTCAACAGTTGCGGTGGGGCTTTCCACCGCGCCTGGCTATGCCCGCATCATCCGGAGTCAACTGCGTAGCGTGCGCAACTCGGGCTACGTGGAGGCAGCAACCGTACTCGGACATTCACGCCTCAGAATCGTTGTGCAGCACATCCTTCCCGGCGCACTTGCTCCCATTTTCGTGCTCGGAACACTCGGCGTCGGTCAAGCCATCGTGTGGGCATCATCGCTCGGATTTTTGGGGCTCGGCGTTGCACCACCCGCTGCCGAATGGGGCGCAATGCTGTCAAGCGGGCGCACCTACATCGATGTGGCGTGGTGGCTCACCGTATTCCCGGGGCTTGCCATCGTCGCAACGGCAGCGTCGTTCACCGTTCTCGGGCGCGCCCTCAATGAGCGAACCCGTCAGGGGGCACTCGGATGACCGACCAGCCATTACTGAGCGTGCAGAATCTGAGCGTGCACTTCGATCGCGCCCCCGTACCTGCCGTTGACGGCGTTAGCTTCGATGTGCGCGCTGGTGAGTGCCTAGCCATCGTTGGAGAGTCGGGATCGGGCAAGAGCATTACCGCCCGCTCGTTACTGGGGCTCGCCCCACCACATGCGCACGTGAGTTTCGACGCCCTCACGCTGCGAGGCGAACCCCTGCCGAGCGCCCGGTCACGTCGATGGCGCACGATCAGGGGCGCATCCATTGGTCTCGTGCTGCAGGATGCTCTGGTTTCCCTCGACCCGCTTCGCCCGGTCGGCCGCGAGATCGATGACGTCTTGCGACTCCACACCACGCTCACTCACACCCAACGACAGCACCGTGTGCTCGAGCTGCTCGATGCTGTCGGCGTTCCTAACCCCGCACTCCGGGCACGCCAACGGTCCGGAGAACTCTCAGGAGGACTACGACAGCGAGCGCTGATTGCCACCGCGTTGGCAGCTGGTCCCCCGCTGATCATCGCCGACGAGCCGACGACAGCGCTCGATGTCACCGTGCAAGCCACGGTTCTGAACCTGCTGCGCTCACTAACCGATGCCGGCACCGCACTCATCCTCATCACCCACGACCTCGCCGTAGTTTCCCGTGTCGCCGACCGGGTTGCCGTCATGAGTCAGGGGCGCATCGTCGAAAGCGGTGAGACTACGGCCGTGCTGAATGCTCCGGTCGCGGTCGAAACTCAACAGCTGTTGGCGTCCATTCCCGTGGATGTGCCTCGTGGCGTGCCGCTCCGAAGCCACGACAGCGCGCCGCAGCTTACGAGTCGCCTGCAGTCTCCTGGTGGCCACTTCGCGCCATCATCCGCTGAGGGTGTCGTCGTGCCTGCACTTGAGCTGATATCGGTGTCGCGTCGCTACCCGACCCGCACCGGCGAGGCGATCCAGGCGCTCGATCGCGTTTCGCTCACGCTCGAGCGCGGCACGACCCTCGGACTTGTTGGGCAATCGGGCTCCGGAAAGACCACGATCGCCCGAATCGCACTCGGGCTAGAAACCGCCGATAGCGGGGAGATTCTTCTCAACGGAGCGGAATGGGGTTCGCTCAACGCCCGCGAGCGCCGCCCTCTGCGGCACACCCTGGGGGCGATCTATCAAGACCCCCTGAGCTCGTTTGATCCGAGGCTGACTGTCGAGCGCATCCTGATCGATGCCCTTCGTGCCAACGTCTCCGGAGCTGGCGCTGGCAGTAACGCCGCAACCGGCACCGGGACCAGCACTGGCGCCGGTCTCGGCGAGACGAGCCCATTGTCGACAGTCGACGAGCTTCTCGATGCCGTAGACCTGCCGCGAAACCTCAAGAATCGTCGCCCGCTCCACCTTTCGGGTGGCCAGCGCCAGCGCGTGGCAATCGCCCGGGCTCTGGCTCCAGCCCCGCGCACGTTGCTGTGCGATGAACCGGTTTCCGCGCTGGATGTCTCGACCCAGGCGCGCGTGTTGGATTTGATGGATAATCTCCAACGCCACCTCGGGCTCAGCTATCTCTTCATCTCGCACGATCTTGGGGTTGTCCGCCACATGAGCGACATGGTCGCCGTGATCAACGAGGGGCGCATCGTGGAAACCGGCTCCGCTGAGGAGATCTTCATCGCACCGAAGGAGCACTACACACAATCGCTGATCGCCGCGCTTCCCCGCGTGCAGCGCTCAGGGCACCTTAACTAAAGTGCCAACAGCCGCGACCCATGCCAATCGACTACCAGACGAATGAGAGGATGATGCGGTGACCACGACTCGACCTCCCAGCCGCGGGCGCCCACCAGCAGCCTCGCGAGAGGTTCTTCAAGAAGCCGCCTTCGAACTCTTTGTTGAGAACGGCTACATCGGCACCACTGTTGACCACATCGCCACGAGGGCGGGCGTCAGCCGCAACACTTTCTTCAACTACTTCGACGCCAAGGGCGAAGTGTTCTGGGTCGAGCTTGATGCCACGACCGAGCGACTCAAGGCTGCACTTGCTGGCGATCCATCAGTCACGTCGTCGACGAACGCAGCCAAGATCGGCATCCGACAGGCAATGCTGACCGCAATTGCTCCACTGGAGTCAGAACACGTGCCTTTTGTACTGACGCAGTACGACTTGATCGGCAGTGTTACTGAACTGCAAGCATCCGCAATGAGCCGGTTCGCTACTCAGGCCAGATTCCTCAGCGAGTACTTGCGACGCAGTGGTGTTGCCCCAGCTGCGGCTCGGGTTCAGGCCTACAGCCTCATCGCCTGTGTCATCGCCGGTGCGCAAGAGTGGGCACAGGCGGGACCCCAGCGCGGGCGCCTCGAACCCTACATTCGGACCGCAATCGACGCAGCGCTGATCGCCGAGTAGAATTCTTCTCAACCACACACTCAGGCACCTCTTTTTGACTCGGTGCCGCATATATCGAACCGGAGTAACCATGTCATCGAGCGTTCCCGAAAAGCCCGCCCTAGAAGGCCTCGAAGACAAGTGGGCTCCTGTCTGGGAGACCGAAGGCACCTACCGGTTCGATCGCCAAAACGCACTCGCCGGTGGCTCTGAGTGCGTGTTCTCAGTCGACACTCCCCCACCGACGGCATCCGGCAGCCTGCACATCGGTCACGTGTTCAGCTACACCCACATGGATCTGGTGACGCGTTTTCAGCGGATGCGCGGAAAAGAAATCTTCTACCCCATGGGGTGGGATGACAATGGTCTGCCCACCGAACGTCGGGTACAGAACTATTACGGCGTGCGCTGCGATCCCACGCTCCCCTACGACAACGGCTTTGAGCCACCGCAGCAGGGTGGCGAAGGCAAGTCGACCAAGGCCGCCGCACAGTTGCCGATCTCGCGACGGAACTTCGTTGAGCTGTGCGAGACGCTCACCGCTGAAGACGAGAAGCAGTTCGAAGATCTGTGGCGCCAGCTTGGCTTGAGCGTTGACTGGAACCTCACCTACCGCACGATTGGTGACGACGCTCAGCGTGCCGCCCAGCGTGCATTCCTGCGCAACCTCGATCGTGGCGAGGCCTATCAGGCATTCGCTCCAACCCTGTGGGATGTCACGTTCCGCACCGCCGTTGCCCAGGCAGAACTCGAAGACAAAGAGCAGCCTGCTGCCTACCACCGTCTTGCCTTCCACCAGGCCGACGGCGACGACATCCACA
This sequence comes from Rhodoglobus galactosidasius, assembly GCF_054957775.1. NCBI lineage: Bacteria > Bacillati > Actinomycetota > Actinomycetes > Micrococcales > Microbacteriaceae > Rhodoglobus > Rhodoglobus galactosidasius. The sequence goes on from NZ_JBQIAV010000005.1 coordinate 205,829, forward strand.
TTGAAACGACGCGCCCCGAACTGCTACCAGCGTGTGTTGCCCTCGTTGCGCACCCCGACGACGAGCGCTACAAGCACCTCTTCGGCACCATGGTCACGACGCCGATCTTTGGTGTTGAGGTTCCGATTCTTGGCCACTACCTTGCTCAGCAAGACAAGGGCTCAGGCATCGCCATGATTTGCACCTTCGGTGACGTAACCGACGTGGTCTGGTGGCGCGAACTCGATCTGCCCAACCGCACGATCATTGGCGCAGACGGCCGCATCATCGCTGATGCGCCCGACGTTATCGTTGGCGACACAGCGCAGGCCGCCTACGCCGAACTCGCTGGCAAGACCGTCTTCAGCGCGAAAGCGGCAATGGTTGCTCTGCTCAAGGAGTCTGGCGAAATTATCGGCGACCCCAAGCCGATTCAGCACCAGGTGAAGTTCTTCGAAAAGGGCGACAAGCCCCTCGAGATCATTTCCACTCGTCAGTGGTACATCAGCAATGGTGCCCGCGATGAGAAGCTGCGTGGCCGTCTCATCGAGGCCGGCAAGCAGATCAACTTCACCCCCGATCACATGCGGGTGCGCTACGACAACTGGGTTGGTGGCCTCACGGGCGACTGGCTCATTTCGCGCCAGCGCTTCTTCGGCGTGCCGATCCCGGTTTGGTATGAACTCGACGCCGATGGCGAGAAGGGGGCGCCCATCGTTCCCAGCGAAGGCTCGCTGCCGATGGACCCGTCATCCGACACCGCGCCCGGCTACACCGAAGACCAGCGCGGCGTGCCCGGCGGCTTCGAGGGCGAACTCGACATCATGGATACGTGGGCCACGTCATCACTAACCCCGCAGATTGCCGGTGGTTGGGAGACCGACCCCGAACTCTTCGATCTCGTCTTCCCGTACTCGCTGCGCAGCCAGGGCCAGGACATCATCCGCACGTGGCTGTTCTCTACCGCGCTGCGCTCAGAACTCGAACACGGCACGGTGCCGTGGCGCAACGCGGGCATCTCCGGTTTCATCGTTGATCCCGACCGCAAGAAGATGTCGAAGTCCAAGGGCAACGTTGTTACCCCCAAGGGGATGCTCGATGACCACGGTTCGGATGCTGTGCGCTACTGGGCAGCATCCAGTCGCCTCGGTACTGATGCTGCGTTTGACCCGCAGAACCCGAAGCAGATCAAAATCGGTCGTCGACTCGCCATCAAGGTACTGAATGCGTCGAAGTTTGTGTACTCGTTCCCTGCTCCTGCCGGTGTCGCTGCGGGCTCGAGTGCTGTTGTCACTGAAGCGCTCGACCTTGAGATGCTCGCTGAGCTGGCATCCATTGTTTCTCAGGCCACGACCGCACTCGAGAACTTCGACCACGCGAAAGCACTCGAAGTCACCGAGAAGTTCTTCTGGACGTTCTGCGATGACTACCTCGAATTGGTGAAAGAACGCGCCTACGGTGCCGAAACCCCTGAGGCTCAGGCAAGCGCAAACCGCGCCCTGCACACCGCCATCGACGTGTTCCTGCGACTGTTCGCGCCGTACCTCCCTTTCGCCACCGAAGAGGTTTGGCGCTGGACACACGACACCTCCGTTCACGCCGCAACGTGGCCGAGTGCCGATGAGCTGGGTGTCACCGCTGAGCCGACCGGACTGTTCTCGGCCGTTAGCCAGGCTCTCATCAGCATTCGCCGGGCAAAGACCGACGCGAAGGCATCGCAGAAGACCGAAGTAAGCTCGGCGACGCTAGCCGGGCCCGTTCTGATCAGCGCGGCAACTGACGACCTCAAGGCCGTTGGCCGCATCCACGACCTCACTATTGTTGAGGCCGAGGAGATCGAGGTTCGCGACATTGTTCTCATCGAAGCACCAGTAGAGGGTTCGGCGTAACGCCGGAAAACCGCGTATTGTTGAGTAAATGACGAACTCAGAGAAGCCTTCGTACACTGTTCGCGATATTCAAGAAGACGATTTTGACGCGTGGAAAGATCACTTCGTGAAGTACGGAGTGTTCTACGAAACCGAGTTCACCGATGCAATCGTTCAGGGGGTCTGGGAATGGCTCATGGATGACTCAGCACAACTCAACGCAGTTGTTGCCGTAGCTCCTGAGGGCGCTCCCGATCCTGGCATGATTGCTGCTTTCGGTCTTTACCGTCGCCTGCCCGACACCTTCACTGCGTCATGGGGCTGGTTCATGGATGACCTCTATGTTGACCCTGAGCACCGCGGTGCCGGAGTGGCCGGAACGATCATCGATGATATTGCTGCTCGCGCAGCTCTCGATGGCGGCGGGAAGCTCCGTTGGATCACCAACAAAGAGAACGACAGCGCTAAGCGTCTCTACGACAGGGTCGCTGACCGCACGTCGTGGATCCTGTACGAAAAGAACGTATAGTGCAGCTCGGCACACGATGGTCGGTTGGCGCTGCCGTGCCCGAACGCCTCGACGCAGGAATGCGCGAAGCGATCACGGGTGTCGAAGCAGAGATCGCCCACCTCGATACCAGCGCGTGGCGTTGGACGCTCACGTGGCTTGAATCGCGCCCCGTCGCAGAACTCGACGACGGCACCATCGTGCGCCAAGGTGCCGACGGCACCGTTTCTGTAGAAGAGCCCGCCTCCTAGCTAACTCGGCGGTGTGAGGACACTTTCGTGATGGCCGTGGGTATAGCGCTCGCTAGTCATACTCCGAGAATAGGGTGGATGCATGACCAATCCTTTCTTTGAGCCCAGCACGCTGCCATTTGGCATGCCACCGTTCGCCGACATTGAGGACGAACACTTCGCTCCCGCCTTCGAGAAGGGCATGGCGCAGCAGCTTGAGGAGATCGAGGCGATCACGTCTCAGACCGATTCGCCGACGTTCGAGAACACAATGATTCCGTTGGAGAAGAGCGGTCAGCTTCTCGAGCGCGCCGCGATCGTGTTCTTCAACAAGACCTCAGCCGACGGTAACGCAGCAACCGATGCTCTCGAAGAAGTGATCGCCCCGAAGTTTGCTGCTCATCGCGACGCCATCAGCCTCAACAGCGCACTCTATGAGCGCATTCGCCATATTCATGAGGGCCTCGGTTCTAGCGAGTTGGATGCCGAAGCCCGCTACCTAGTCGAACGCTATTTCACCGAGTTCACACTGTCAGGCGCAGGGCTCAGCGATGAGGCGAAGGCGACGTTGCGCGACTATAACTCGCGGCTCTCGAGCTTGACCACCAAGTTCGAGAAGAATCTTCTTGCTGACACGAACGATCTTGCGGTGGTTGTTGACAGCGCCGACGAGCTCGACGGTTTGGATGCTTCGGAGATTTCGGCTGCGGCGAGCGCTGCGGCAGAGCGCGGCCTCACCGGCAAGTACCTGATCACTCTGATTTTGCCCACCAACCAGCCTCATCTTTCGGTGTTGCGCAACGCTGATGTCCGTGGCCGGATTTTGGCTGCGTCGCGTTCGCGCGGTATTCGTGGTGGAAAGTTTGACAACCGCGCTCTCGTTCTCGAAATCGCCAAGGTGCGCTCTCAGCGGGCAACACTTCTGGGGTTCGAGAGTCACGCGGCGTGGGTTACGGCCGATGAGACGGCACAGAACCCACAGCGCGTCGCGGACATGCTCGGCAAGCTTGCGCCGGCTGCAGCGCGCAATGCGCGTGAGGAGCACGCTGCGCTAGAGAAACTAGCTGGAGCTGAGGTAACCGCAGCCGACTGGGCGTACTACTCGGAGAAGGTGCGTGCCGAACAGTACAACGTCGACACCACGCAGATGCGACCGTACTTTGAGGCAGAACGTGTGCTGCGCGATGGGGTCTTCTTCGCCGCAACCAAGCTCTATGGTGTGACGTTCAGCGAGCGCTATGACCTTCCCGCTTATCACCCCGATGTTCGCGTCTTCGAGGTCACGAACGAGGATGGCACCCCTGTCGGCCTGTACACGCTCGACTTGTACACGCGCGATTCCAAGCGAGGCGGCGCATGGATGAACTCGCTCATCTCGCAATCAAAGTTGCTCGGGCATCCGGTGATCGTCACCAACAACCTGAACGTGCCCAAGCCCGGCGCCGGCGAAGTCACACTCCTGACGTACGACGAAGTGAACACGCTGTTCCACGAGTTCGGTCACGCACTGCACGGGCTGTTTGCTCGCGTGACGTACCCAAAGTTCTCGGGCACCAACACCTATCGCGACTTTGTCGAGTTCCCCAGCCAGGTTAACGAGATGTGGATGCTCTGGCCGGAGGTTCTCGACAATTACGCCAAGCACTACGAGACTGGCGAACCGATGCCGCGCGAGATCGTGGAGCGCATTCATGCGAGCGCTGCGTTCAATGAGGGCTTCCTGACGAGTGAGTACTTGGCGGCTGCGCTCATCGATCAAGCCTGGCACCGAATTGGCGCCGACGACGACGTGACCGATGTCTCGGCGTTTGAGGCGCAGGCCTTGGCTGTCGTGGGGCTCGACAATCCGGCTGTTCCGCCGCGCTATTCGAGCACGTACTTTCAGCACATCTTCGCGAACTCTGCGTATGACGCTGGCTACTACTCGTATATCTGGAGTGAGGTACTGGATGCCGACACCGTGGAGTGGTTCACGAACAACGGGGGGCTTACGCGCGAAAACGGCGATCGTTTCCGAACCCTGCTGCTCGGCGTCGGAGGGTCAAAGAACCCGCTCGAAGCGTTCCGCGACTTCCGCGGGCAGGATGCCGAGTTGCAGCCGTTGCTGAATCGTCGCGGCCTGAACTAGGCCTGCCCGCGCGGCGGCTATCCAGTGATGGCTGCTGCGCCGTGGCGTGGCAGCCATCACTGCGATCTGGGCAGCGGTTGTCATTTACGCGCGCGATATTTGCAAGTTCCGACGGATTGTTGTGATCGCCCCACAATATTTGGTGAAACCCTTTCGCAAACACTACAAATAGGGGCACAATGGTCCCGGTCGCGCTTAGCGTGACCCCGACGCTTAGACGTCATCTAGCACGATGCCCTGAGGGCGATCCAATCGGAGCCTTACCCGAATCTGGCTTCGATTCGATTGCCCAGCGCGATCGCCCTCAGGAACATCACCTGCTCAGCCCGTCATCGCTCGCCTATGGACGCTAGTCGCCCTATAGGCAGTTAGTTCCAGTCAGCGATATTTGCAGTGGGCGCGGCAGTACGCACCCAACCCAGCGGCTACAGGCCCAGCTAGGCGGATTTCTCTTCGCGCACTAGCTCGCGCGGGATAATCGTCGGCGCCGCATTCTCCAGGACGGCAGCCTTCGTCACGATCACTCGACCGACTGTCTCATCTGACGGTACGTCGAACATGATCGGCCCAAGAACTTCTTCGAGGATCGCGCGCAAACCGCGGGCACCCGTCTGGCGAAGCACGGCGAGGTCGGCGATCGACTCCAGCGCATCATGCTCAAACTCAAGCTCAACGCCATCGATCTCGAACATGCGCTGGTACTGACGTACGAGAGCGTTTTTCGGAGTCGTCAGAATATCCATGAGCGCGACCTGATCGAGCTGCGTCACTGTCGTCACAACAGGCAGTCGGCCAATGAACTCGGGAATGAGCCCGAACTTGTGGAGGTCTTCTGGCAGCACCTCGCCAAAGAGGTTGACGTCGTCACCCTTGCTGTGAAGCGGGGCGCCGAAGCCGATTCCCTTCTTGCCTGCACGGTTAGAAATGATCTCCTCTAGGCCAGCAAATGCTCCGGCAACGATGAAGAGCACGTTTGTCGTGTCGACTTGAATGAATTCTTGGTGCGGATGCTTGCGGCCACCCTGAGGCGGAACGGAAGCGACTGTGCCTTCCAAGATCTTGAGCAGCGCCTGCTGAACGCCCTCACCCGATACGTCACGAGTGATGGAGGGATTCTCTGCCTTGCGAGCGATCTTATCGATCTCATCGATGTAGATGATGCCGGTTTCTGCACGCTTGACGTCGTAGTCGGCCGCCTGGATCAGCTTGAGCAGGATGTTTTCAACATCCTCTCCAACGTAACCAGCCTCAGTGAGGGCTGTGGCATCCGCTACCGCGAAAGGAACATTGAGTCGCTTGGCCAGGGTCTGCGCCAAATAAGTCTTGCCGCAACCAGTGGGGCCAATAAGCAGGATGTTGGACTTGGCAATCTCGACATCGTCGATGACAGCATCTGCCGAAGTGATGGTGTTGCGGGCGCGGACGCGCTTGTAGTGGTTGTAAACGGCAACGGAGAGAGCGCGCTTGGCTGCCTCTTGACCGATGACATATTCCTCAAGGAACGCATAAATTTCGCGGGGCTTGGGCAGATCGAATTCACTCGACGCCTCTTCGCCAGCTTCTGCCAGTCGCTCTTCAATGATCTCGTTGCACAGATCTACGCACTCGTCGCAGATATATACGCCGGGACCGGCGATCAATTGCTGCACCTGCTTTTGGCTTTTGCCGCAGAAGGAACACTTGAGCAGGTCCGCACTTTCCCCAATTCGGGCCATGCCGGTTCCTCTCCTTGAGTAAATACCTTGACAACGAGCCTAACCCGATATTCAGTCAGTCTCCGTCACCATTACAGGCGGCGTTTCGTCGCGTGAAAAATAGCGCTTCTTATCCGCAGCTCCCGGCGTGATCGCTGCCGCGCGAATGGCTGGATGAATTCAAACTAGGCTTGGATGGTTGGTCGCAGCTGAGAACAGGAGCCCCATGCATACACGTGCAATGCGCGTGCTTCGAGGCAGTGCGGCTGCGCTTTTCGCGACATTGGCTGCAGCTCTCTCTCACCAACTCGCTAGGGGCGTTGCCCCGTCGCTGTTTGGTATCGCTGTTTCCCTCGTCATCTCGGTTGCTGTGTGCACACTGCTGGCCGGTCACACCGTGTCGTTTGTGCGCCTAACGATCGCGATCTTCGCAAGCCAAGCGATGTATCACACGCTCTTCAGCGCGATGCTCGCCCCCGAGGGTATTGCGCGGCACGACATGTCAGCCATGACTCTGGACTTCAGTTCAGCTGCTCAGACCGCGAACTCGGCAATGTCGGTCACCCACCTCATTGCCGCCGTCGTCACGATTGTGATGTTCCGCTACGCCGAGGTTGCGTTCTGGGGGCTACTCGCCACCGCGCGCCTATTCCTGACGCGACTGCTCACTTCGATGGCTCCCGTCAGGGTGCACGGCGCCCACCTTCGGCTTCCGCTACACACGCCTCACGTCCCAACATTTGCCACCCGATTTCTCTCAACGATGCGCTATCGCGGCCCACCCGTCGCGACTTTCGCGGCATAGCCCGCACAGCATCCCGCTACTTTTGTCGCAATTCTGCGACCCGTTAGAGAGAACACAATGAACACCCTTACTAAATCTGCCCTCGCCCTCGCTGCAGGCGCAACCATCGCCATTGCTGCGCCGTTGGCAGCCATGGCTCATGTCTCCATCGACCCCGAGCAGGCCGAAGCAGGCGCATATGTCCTCATCACCGTCAAAGTTCCGAACGAATCTGAGACCGAGAAGACCAACCGTGTCGAGCTGAAGCTCCCGACCGACACACCATTCACAAGCGTGCGCTTTGTTCCCGTTCCCGGCTGGGACGCCGAGCTGGTCCGCACCGAGTTGCCCGAGCCTGTCATGGTCGGCGAAAGCGAAATCACTGAAGCTGTCACGTCAATCATCTGGACCGCGCAGGCCGGCTCAGAACTGGGCGATGGGGCACTACTGCTGCTTCCCCTCTCGCTAGGCCCGGTTCCTGATGTGGGAAGCGTGGTGCTGACCGCAGACCAGACCTACACCGACGGCACCGTGGTCAGCTGGAGCGGAATCGAAGAGGGCGCCGAGAATCCTGCACCGGTGCTCTTCGTCAACGACGAACCAGCCGGCCACCACGGCGATGCTGCATCGGAAACCGACGATGCACACAGCGACGATGTACACAGCGACCAGAACGTCACGGAGGGTGACCACGCCGAAACGAGTGACAGCAGCGACCCCGTAGCGCGCAGTCTCGGCATCGCCGGACTCATCGCCGGACTTGGCGCGGTCGTGTTGGCATTCGCCTTCCGCCGCCCAACCAGTAAGTAGGTTCACCCATGCGTCGAATTACCCACATTGGTGCTGCGTTCAGCGCCGTCGCGATCGCAGCACTCGTGCTGCTCGTGGCCGCGCCCGCGTACGCGCATAACTATCTGGTGGCGAGTTCCCCCGCAGAAGGCCAAACGCTGACCGAGCTGCCCACCGAGTTCTCGGTGAGCACGAACGACACGCTGCTTGACCTTGCGGGAGACGGTGGTGGTTTCGCCATTCAGGTCACCAACGAGGCTGGAGACTACTTCGGAGACGGCTGTTTCACTATCCGTGACGATTCGCTCTCGACTGACGCCTCACTCGGAGAGCCCGGCGACTACCTGATGCGGTGGCAGCTTGTCTCCTCCGACGGACACACCATCTCTGGAGAGATCAACTTCGATTGGCAACCCGATACCAGTCAGACAATCTCCGAAGGGCTCAACGCTCCCCCGGCCTGCGGCGGAGGCACGCTCGACGAGACTGCACCCACCGACGAAAGCGCGCCATCCGAGGATGGAAACACGGATGAGTCCCCCGCGTTTGACGCGTCGACGGTCGTGTTCGTCGTTTCAGCAATTGTCCTCGTGATTGTTGCCGTAGTGGCGATCTTCCTTATCTCGGTGAAACGCAAGAAGAGTGGCGACTAGCAAGCACACAGCTCACCGCGCCCGCTAGTCGCGCCCCTAATGACAACTGAGGCGGTCATCCACTTTCGGATGACCGCCTCAGTTGCGTCCAGGCGCTTGATGCGTCCAGGTGAAACTACTCTTGCGCTGGCTAGCTCGTGATCGCAGGGAGCGTCTTGCGGCTCGTCAGCACCTGGTCGATAAGACCGTATTCAACGGCGTCAGCTGCGCTCAGTATCTTGTCGCGCTCAATGTCCTTGTTGACCTGCTCGGCAGTCCGGTTCGAATGGTGCGACAGCGTCTCTTCAAGCCAGGTGCGCATGCGAAGGATCTCGCGTGCCTGAATCTCGATGTCTGAAGCCTGGCTTGCACCCTCTGAACCGCCAGCGGGCTGGTGAATCATGATGCGCGCGTTGGGCAGAGCCAGTCGCTTGCCCTTGGTTCCACCCGCGGTGATCACGGCCGCAGCCGAAGCTGCCTGACCGAGAACCACAGTCTGAATGTGGGGGCGGATGTACTGCATCGTGTCGTAGATCGCTGTCATCGCGGTGAACGAACCACCGGGTGAGTTGATGTACATGACGATGTCGCGGTCAGGGTCCTGGCTCTCAAGTACGAGAAGCTGCGCCATGACGTCATCGGCAGAAGCGTCATCGATCTGTACGCCCAAGAAGATGATGCGATCTTCGAACAGTTTTGCGTAAGGATCTTGGCGCTTATAGCCATAGGCCGTGCGCTCTTCGAACGTCGGCAGAATGTAGCGAGCGTCAGCATCCGGACGACCAATGCCGGCGGGCGTATGTGCTCCGAGGGTGAAATTCGTCATTGTCAGTCCTTTTTGCTCTTGGCGTCGTTATCGGAAGCGCCCTCTTCGGTTCCGCCGCCGCCTACGACGTCAGAAGCGAACTCGCGCAGGTGGTCAACAAAGCCATACTCAAGCGCTTCACGCGCTGTGAACCAGTTGTCACGGTCGTTGTCGATGAGAACCTGCTCAACGCTCTTGCCGGTCTGCTCTGCAGTGAGCTCAGCCATGCGCTTCTTCATGTCGAGGATGACGCCAGCCTGAGTTTGGATGTCAGCCGAGGTTCCACCGAATCCACCCGACGGCTGGTGCAAGAGCACACGCGCGTTTGGGGTGATGTAGCGCTTGCCCTTCGTGCCAGAGGAGAGCAGGAACTGCCCCATCGACGCGGCGAGGCCAATTCCAACGGTGACGATGTCGTTGGGCACGAACTTCATCGTGTCGTAGATCGCCATACCCGCAGTGATCGACCCACCGGGTGAGTTGACGTAGAGGTAGATGTCGCGCTTGGGGTCCTCTGCCGCGAGCAACAAGATCTTTGCGCAGATCTCATTCGCGTTCGAGTCCCGCACCTCTGAGCCGAGCCAGATGATGCGATCTTTGAGGAGTTGGTCAAAAACACTTGAGACCAATGCCGGTTGGGCCATTGTTGCGCTCCGTTTCAGTAATCGCGTGGTTACGAATCTATCCGAGTACGCGCCGCGATTCTGGCTTGTTCGCCCTAGGCAAAGTACCGCGTCGCGCATTGGTGCTTGTAGGCTCACAAAATGGATGACAACTGGCGCGATCGAGTCGCAGCTATCTGGTCCAACGCCGCGTCGATGGCCGATGGCGATGTCGTCACCGCGATCGATGAGCTTGTCGCCGAACGTCAGAGCGACGATGCCGAGGCTGTGTTCGAAGCGGCGGGAGCTCGTGACTACGCCGGGCTCGAGGCACAAGCTGAACCGCTCTACCGACGGGCACTAGAAAACGGGTTGGATGCCTCCCGCCGTCCGCAAGCAGTAATCCAGTTGGCCAGCATGCTGCGCAATCTCGGCCGCATCGATGAATCGATCGCAATGCTTGAGCAGCAATTGCACGAGCATCCTGACGACGAGTGGACAGGGCCATCCGCGGCCTTTCTGGCTCTGGCACTCACGAGTCGCGGAGACGCAACGCAGGGAGTCGCTGTGGCACTCATGGCACTGGCCGACTACTTGCCGATCTATCAGCGATCAGTGCGCGGCTATGCGGCAGAACTCGTGGCTGACTAGCGGGCATCAACGCGATTAGCATTGCGGCATGCAGCAAATGATTCTGGATGTTGATACCGGCATTGATGATGCCCTCGCTCTAATGATCGCCGTGCGGCATCCCGAGGTGAATTTGCGAGCGGTCACGTGTGTCGCTGGCAACGCCAGTCTCGAACAGGTCGTCAGAAACACGCTCACGGTGCTAGATATTGCGGGTACCCACGATGTTCCGGTCGCGGCAGGCGCAAGTCGCCCTTTGCTGGCGGAAGCCAACCACGCGGCTCACGTACACGGCGTGGATGGGCTCGGCGACCTAACCCTTCCGGACTCCACACGCACAATTGTGCCCGAGCACGCGGTCGAACTCTTGCGACGCGAGATCCTCGCTAGCCCTACCCCTGTCACCCTTGTGCCGTTAGCTCCGATGACAAACATCGCCCTTCTCGTGCGAATGTATCCCGAAGTGCTGGTCAACGTCGAGCGGATTGTATTCATGGGTGGATCCGCATCGGTCGGCAACGCCACGGCCGTTGCCGAGTTCAATACGTGGCATGATCCGGAGGCGGCGGAGATCGTGCTGACGTCCGGTGTGCCAATCACCATGTACGGACTGGATGTCTTCTATGCGGTGACGATTCCACCAGAAGATATTTCTCGACTCACTGAAGCATCCGAACCTGGAGCCAAGTTGGTCGGACGTCTGCTGCAGCACATTGTCAGCGTCAAGGGAGGCGAAGCACGAGTAGCTGGTGACGGTCACGGCGACATCGGTGATGCCGGTGCCGTGTGCGCGGCGATCGATCCGGGAGGACTAACCACCGTCAATCTGCTTGTTCGAGTCAGCTTGAGCGACCCGCTCACCCGAGGCCAGACGGTTGTTGACCATCGCACGGCCGGCCACGTTCAACACGGTGCTGGCGACGCACGGTTCCGTCCGATTGATGTCGCTCTCGGCGTCGACGGTGCCCGGTACGCCACACTGTTCCTCGATACCATCACTGCCTGATCACACTTGGGCTCGTGCTCTTTCGCAGACGGGCCCAAGGCATGACTCACTCGTTAACGCACTCGTGGCCAGCTAGATAACTAGCTGGCCACGAGTGTGAAGCTCTGTTTTAGGACTCGTCAGCGGCGTCTTCTACTGCGGCGTCATCTTCGGCAACGTCTGCGTTAGCTACGGCGGTGAATGCCGAAACGTCAACCGACTTGCCCGTGGAATCAACGACCTTTGCCTTGCTGAGCACGACCGCGAGCGCCTTGCTGCGAGCGACTTCGGCAACCATTGCGGGGATCTGGCCGTTCTTGTCGAGAACCTGGATGAACTCGCCGGGCTCCATGCCGTACTGCTGAGCGCCCTGCACGAGGTACGAAGTGAGCTCTTCTTGGCTGACCTTGATCTCTTCTTTCTCAACGATCGAGTCGAGGAGGATTTGTGAACGGAAAGTCTTCTCGCTGGCTTCAACTACTTCAGCGCGGTGCTCGTCGTCTTCAAGGCGGCTCTCGTTCTCGAGGTGACGGTGAACTTCGTCTTCGACGAGCTTCTCGGGAACGGGGATCTCAAGAGTTTTGAGCAGTTCGTCAACGATCTGGTCGCGAGCCTGAGCACCCTGGCCGAAGGCCTTCGAGCGCTCGACCTGCTCCTTGAGGTCGGCCTTGAGTTCCTTGATGGTGTCGAACTCGCTTGCCATCTGCGCGAAGTCGTCGTCTGCCTCAGGAAGCTCGCGCTCCTTGACGGTGAGCAGCGACAGGCTGATGACAGCGGTCTCGCCCTCGTTGTCGCCACCGAGCAGTACTGACTCGAAGGTGGTCGATTCTCCGGCGCTGAGCGAGTCAAGTGCCTCGTCGATGCCCTCGATCAGTTCGCCGGAGCCAAGCTCGTACGAAATGCTCGATGCGGAGTCAACCTCGGTCTCGCCAATCTTGGCGACGAGGTCGAGCTGAGCGAAGTCGCCCTTCTTTGCGGGGCGCTCAACGGTAACGAGGGTTCCGAAACGGGCACGCAAGGTATCGAGTTCGTCTTTCACGTCATCGGCGGATGCTTCGACTGCGTCAACCGTGAGGGTGAGCTTGTCGTAGTCGGGAAGGTCGAACTCGGGGCGAACGTCAACCTCGATAGCGAGAACGAGGTCTCCGCTGAAGTCCTTGACCTCGGGCCACGTGACAATGTCTGCCTCGGGGCGACCGAGAACACGAATCTCTTCTTCGGTAACTGCCTGGCGGTAGAAACCGTCGAGGCTGTCGCTCACTGCGTGGTTGAGGATCTCTTCACGGCCCACGCGCTGGTCAACCAGCTGCGGCGGAACCTTGCCCTTACGGAAGCCAGGGATGTTGATCTGCGAAGCGATGTGAGTATACGCATGATCGATGCTCGGCTTGAGCTCGTCTGGGGTGACCGAAATGTTGAGCTTGACGCGGGTCTGGCTCAACTTCTCAACGGTTGTCTTCACGTTGTGGACTCCTGTAATTCGTTGGTGTATTTCGTCGGGGCGACAGGATTCGAACCTGCGACCTCTCGGTCCCAAACCGAGCGCTCTACCAAGCTGAGCTACGCCCCGGGCGCCGTACATAGATCTGACCGCGACGAAGAAATTCACGCCGGTACAAAATTGGCCTCGGCAAGTCTAGCCTGAGCGAGAACAGAATGTTGACGAGATCGTCAGATCGGATGTTCCCCGGCCGTTCTCGCACGTAATCTGCAGCTTTCCGCGAACAATATCGCGGAGAAAGCCGCTGCTATCGTTTTCGACTTCGCACTTGGCGAGGTTTCAGGTACAGTATTCCTCGGCGCACAGCACAATCGGGCGCCGAGTGGGGATGTAGCTTAATGGTAAAGCCTCAGTCTTCCAAACTGATGACCGGAGTTCGATTCTCCGTATCCCCTCCACTCAGCTTTTCCTAGTTTTCACGCCTTGTGACGCCCTCAGGAAATAGCTTTCGCTACCACCACACGAGCTGCAGTTCCTTCAGGAATTGGCAGTATCGGATAGTTGTGGATCATGCCCTCTCCCACGTGGAAGTCGATCTGAATTCCCTGATCAGTCGCTTTCGCGAGTAGACGCAGCGCGTCGGCGTGCACGATGTCTCGCGTTCCCGTAAATACGGTGATGGGGCCCAGACCGATGAGGTCCCCATGGATCGGGCTTACTCGCCAGTCAGTTTCGGGCAATTCTGCGCGATAGAGCGCACCGGCCGCTCTGGTTCCAGGAACCGCAAGCCAGGGATCACTTGGTGCAATCTCGGCAAGCTTCGGATCCGTTCCACTGACGTCTAACCAGGGAGCAGACAGTATGATCGCGCGCAGAGGCTCGTGCTTTCGATCGCGAAGCTCCATGGCCACCGCGAGCGCCATACCTCCGCCTGAGGAGTCTCCGATCAGGCTGACATTGCGTGCACCGACTTCGGCAATGAGCGATTGAACGAGGTGCGCAACCTTATCCACGACCACGGAAGCCTGCCCTGTGGGTGCGAGCGGCATGATGGGCACGCTGATTGTCACTCCCGTTTCGCGAACGAGTTGTGCGACAAACCGCCAGTGCAGCGGGTCGATCTCGAAGACGTAGCAACCGCCGTGGAGAAAGACTGCGCGTGCTGGGTTGCTGCCAGAACGTGCGGATACGTCGAACACGGTCCACCCGTCGACCTCGCGGGACGTGACATCGACGTGACGAGAAATGGACGCCGGCGGCTCAGGTTGCACTGGACGCAGGCGAAGTTGTTCAACCCGCTCGAGTGTCTTTCGTGGATCACTGAACATGCGCTTGGATCCGCGAAGGGTCAACGCGAGAGGTGCGAGCCGACTCAGAAAGCTCGCCATGGCCGACTAGCTATCGATGCGCTTCATGATGTGAACAGGAATGAATACACCGAGGCAGGCAACAAGCAGGCCGCCCATGAAGACGACCGATTCAAGGCCCTCCACATAAAATGCTTCGCCCATCATGTAAATTCCGCCGACAAAGAGCGCCAAAGAGATTACGAAACCAAAGATGTTCACGTGACTATCTTACTCACGGCCGGCACAGCAGTCGAGCTGCGCGCAACAAGCGTCCACCGCGGAAACGATTGGGCGCGCATCCATCTCCCCCCTTAGTAAGTGGTTAGCGTTGCCTCAGCTTGCTTGTGAAATTTTTGTTGCGTCGTAACGTTGTATCTGAAGAACAACGAAGGAGCACAAATGACCGAGATTAAAGCAGTTCCACAGACCTCAGCAGACCCTGACGTCACCTCGGGTGTTGCCCAGTTTCTTGGCCCCGTAGTCACCGACCTCACGGCTCTGTCGATTGACGGCAAGCAGGCTCATTGGCATGTTCGCGGCACCAACTTTCAGGCCGTCCACGAACTCCTCGACGTGATCGTCGACCACGCCCGCGAGTGGGCAGACACCGCAGCAGAGCGCGTTGTTGCCCTCGGACTCCCAATTGACGCCCGCACCCAAACGGTAGGCACCAAGGCAAGCACTCCCGCAATGACCGCCGGTTTCCAGCAGTCAGATGACGTTATCGCCGAAGTTATCGCCGCGATCGACGCAACCCTCGTGACCGTACGCACCGCTGTCGACGAGCTCGGTGAGCTAGACAAGGTCAGCGAAGACGTCGCGATTGAGATCGCCCGCGGGCTCGAGAAGGACCGCTGGTTCCTCTTCGCCCACCTCGCAACGAAGTAGCGTTTTTGGTGGTCGTTTTGCTCACAGCTCGTTGTGGGTAAAGCGACCATCAAGAATCGTCGCATCAACCCGCATTGACCGCAGTTCTTCTCCACTGCAGTCGAGCGGGTTTTTTCGTGTCACCACAATGTCGGCAACTTCACCAACGGCAATCGTTGACTGCGTTGACGCGCGCAACGCTTCTTCAATGGTGATGCACTGCTCCGGATGCCACGGCTCGCGCCCATCGCGACTGCGGCTCACCGCCGAAGCAATTGCGGCCCACGGGTCGAGCGGCGCCACTGGCGCATCCGATCCCATGAGAAGTTCAGCACCGGCATCCAGCAGTCTCCGCAGTGCGATGGTGCGGTCGGTACGGCCAGCCCAGTAGGCATCCGCTACGTCACGGTCATCCATGGCGTGTTCGGGCTGCACGCTTGCGGCAATGCCGAGAGCCGCGAACCGCGGAAAGTCCTCTGCGGAAAGCAATTGCGCGTGCTCGATTCGGCCGCGGCATCCGACCGCTTCAAAAGCATCGAGAGCAAGCCTATTGGCGTCATCACCAATCGCATGTACTGCAGGCGACAGGCCGGCATCGCTCGCGGTACGAATCCAATCGATGAGTTCATCGGGCGGAATGTTGAGCATGCCCCTGTTCTCGCCATCTCCGGGGTACGACTCCATGCAATAGGCGCTTCGGGTGTTGAGCGACCCGTCAGTGATGACCTTGAATGGCCCAACCTCAAGCAGTGGAGCTAGTTGCTGGCCCGTTTCGAGCCCTTCCGCAATCGCGCGCTCCAAGAATCTCGGATACACACCGACACGCACGCGGAACAGGTCAAAACCTTCCAGCATGCGACGGCGCCAGTTCTCGAACTCCCAGGTCATCTCGAGGTCGACAATGCCGACCACTCCACGGGATGCTGCTTCCTGCGCGCCGTCACGAATCCAGACATCAAGAATCTCGGGTTCGACACGGCTGAGCGCGCTACCGATCGCAAACGCTTCCTCTTCGCGCAGAAACCCTGTCGGATGCTCGTAAAAGCCGAATCGTTCGAGAGCGAGGCTGTTGAGCCAGCAGGAGTGCAAATCACCGCTGATGAGTACGACGGCGATTTCGGAGACTGCGGAATCGAGCAGTGCCCGCGTGGGCTGGTCTGGCCACAGAGCATCCCGAAACCCTTGACCGACAATGAGCCCATCGGAGTGCGGAAGCACAGAGGTGGCGAGAGTAACCGCGACTTCTGTCGCTGAAGTGGTGTGGCTCAGGTCGAGTCGTTGCGATTGTTGAGCCCACATGCTGGAGTGCACGTGCTGATCCCAGAGCCCGGGCATGATCCAGCGGCCGTCGAGGTCCACTACATCGTCGTGCACTTGCGCGGGCGCGGGCGCGGCATCGTGAGGTTCAATCGCGGTAATTCTTCCCCCGTCGATGAACACGTCAACACGACGAGACACATCGTCACCGACGATGCGGGCGTTACTCAGTTTCACTCGGTGAAGCCCTTATCATTTCTGCGGCCAGTTCTGGGCTAGCGTACGTGCCATTCGAGCTCAACTCGTGCACAATGTGCTCTCGAACTTCGGACTTCTTGTTTTGGCTCATCTTCATGCGGGCGTCGAAGCGGTCAATCACGATGCGCAGGCCGACGGTTCCCTTTGCAGTGCGGCGAGCGCCAGCCTCGTCGTCGCTGAGACTTACCGGGTTCTCGACGTGGTGTTCGAAGTGATCTACGAGTTCGCTCAGCACGCGAAAATTCTCTTCGTCGCTGAGAATCTCGGGAGTGCCGTAGAGGTGTGCTGTGGCGTGGTTCCAGGTGGGAATGTTGTCACCCTCGGGGTACCAACTTGAGGAGATGTAGCCGTGGGCGCCTTGAATGATGACGAGCACTTCGTGCTGCCCAAGCTCGTGCAACTCGTCATCGGGGCGCCCGAAGTGGCTGACCAGACTGATCTGATCGTCGCGTTCTTCGAGGATCATCGGATAGTGCGAGGCGACCATCCCGTTCGTGGTCGGCGACACGATGGTGGCCCACGGATGCTCGCGGATGAGGCGGCGAACTTCTTGCGGATCGGTCACGACGTAGGTCGGTGTGTGACGCATGTCAGCCTCCTAAGGGCGCTTGGCAACGTGGGCACCAATACAGTTTGCGCGCTGAAGCCAATTCCATCACGATGTTGGTGCCGCAGACTCGGCAGGGCAATCCTTCGCGGTGGTAGACCCAGTGTCGGTCATCGCGGCTGGCTAGCGCGGCAGTGAATTCGTCGGCGGTGAGCCCATCCATTGTCATCATCTGGCCGGTCGTCACACCGATCTTGAGAAGCGTCGCCCAGTCACGCCACAGTTCACGCACTAGCTCTTCGGGGATCAGCTTGCCCGGCGTGTGAGGGTCGAGACGAGCGCGGAACAAAATTTCGGCGCGGTAGACGTTGCCGATGCCACTCACGACAGACTGATCCATCAGCAACAGGCCAATGGCAGTCTGCTTCTTGCGAACGGTAGCGACAAAGCGTTCTTCGGACTCCCCTGCGTCGTCAACAAGCGGGTCGGGGCCGAGCTTGTTGAGCGCGACCTGCACTTCATCGGGAGTCAGAACCTCGCACGCGGTGGGCCCGCGTAAGTCGGCACACGTCGTCTCGGTGAGCAAGCGCACGCGCACTGCACCAATGGGCTCGGGCGGAAAATCAGAAACCTCGTCGCTGGCCTTCTCCTGCTCCGACATCCTCAACCGCGTGCGGCGCGGGGCACCGATGCTCGCGAGTGAGTCTTCGTGCTCCCCCACAACGGTGCCGCCCGCAACGGTGCTGCCTGCAATAGTGCTGCCAACTTCGGTTCCGTCAACGACCGTGCCGTGCTGGTTGGTTTGACCCATCCGGCCCAACGCGGATGCCGTCGTCGCGTCAGCGGTAAAGTTGCCCGCGAAATCCCAGGCTCCGTAGAGCCCGAGGTGCACGCGCAGCCACCGGTCGTGCTCGAATTCGAGGAACATCTGTTTGCCCACGGCTTTGGCGCTGAGCATCCGCAGTCCATCGATACGTTCAGCACCGGCAGCGAAGCGACCCTGCGGTGATGACACCGCGACAGTTTTGCCGACGAAGTGCAGCGCGAATTGTCTCGCGATGCGATGTACGGAGTGGCCCTCGGGCATTACTGCTCGAAGGGGTGCGCCGCGATGACGCCGGTCGTTTCGTACTCGGCCAATTGGGCGATGCGGCGGACGTGACGCTCATCACCAGAGAATGGCTCGGCGATGAAGAGGTCGATAAAGCGGGTGGCTTCATCGACAGTGTGCTGGCGGGCGCCGATCGAGATGACGTTGGCATCGTTGTGTTGGCGTGCGAGAGCGGCGGTTGAGTCGTTCCAGACGAGGGCGGCGCGGATGCCCGTCACCTTGTTCGCGGCGATCTGCTCACCGTTGCCCGAGCCTCCAAAGACTACGCCAAGTGCGTGAACGCCGGCGGCCTGATCGGTTGCGACTCCGCGCGCTGCGGCAATGCAGAAGCCGGGGTAATCGTCGAGAGCGTCGTACTCAACAGGACCGTGATCGATGACCTCGTGGCCCGCATCAGTGAGGTGTTGCTGCAGGGTTGCACTGAACTCGAGGCCGGCATGATCGGTGGCGATATGGATGCGCATTCGTCCAGTCTACGGTCGCGCGTGAGCACTAGTGCTGACATTTGTGGGGTGCGGCATAAGGTAGGTAGGTGCGGTCACAAACCGCCCCAAAACGAAGGAGTTGTACGTGCCCGGAGAGAACCTCACCCGAGTTGAAGCCCAAGAGCGCAAGGCGATTGTCAACGTAGACAATTACCAGATTGCCCTCGACCTCACGACGGGAGCCGAGACGTTTAAGAGCAGCACGACTGTTCGTTTCAGCGCCACTGCTGGCGCATCCACCTTCATCGATGCGATCACTCGCACCGTGCACTCGGTGACGCTCAATGGCACCGCGCTCGACGTTGCTGCCGTGAACGACGGTGTGCGCATCGAGCTCGACAATTTGGCCGAGAACAATCTGCTTGAGGTTGTGGCGGATGCCGAATACACCAACACGGGTGAGGGCCTGCACCGCTTCGTTGACCCTGTTGATGACGAGGTCTACCTCTACTCGCAGTTCGAGGTTCCGGATTCTCGCCGCGTCTTTGCTGTTTTCGAGCAGCCCGACCTCAAGGCAACCTTCACGTTCATCGTGACGGCGCCGGCACGCTGGGCCATGATCAGCAACTCCCCCACGCCGGAGCCTGTTGTGGATGGCGAGAACGCTACCTGGAACTTCCCGGCGACGCAGATCATGTCGAGCTACATCACCGCGATCGTGGCCGGCCCCTATGCCGAGGTTCGCGACGAACTCACCTCAAGCGACGGCCGCGTCATCCCGCTCGGAATCTTCACTCGCGCTTCGTTGAGCGAGCACCTCGATGCTGACTACATTTTCGAGAAGACCAAGCAGGGCTTCGAGTTCTTCGAGAAGCACTTCCAGTACCCGTACCCCTTCGAGAAGTACGACCAGATGTTCGTGCCCGAGTTCAACGCTGGGGCCATGGAGAACGCTGGCGCTGTCACGTTTACCGAAACGTACGTGTTCCGCTCGAAGGTGACCGACGCCATCAAGGAGCGTCGCGTTGTCACGATCCTGCACGAGCTCGCGCACATGTGGTTCGGCGACCTTGTCACCATGAAGTGGTGGAACGACCTGTGGCTCAACGAGTCTTTCGCCGAGTGGGCATCGACCATTGCCACCGCTGAAGCAACCGAGTGGACCGAAGCGTGGACCACGTTCCAGGCGATGGAGAAGAGCTGGGCGTACAAGCAGGACCAGCTTCCCTCTACCCACCCCGTGTACGCCTCCATCAAGGATCTGGATGACGTTCTCGTCAACTTCGACGGCATCACCTACGCAAAGGGCGGTTCGATTCTCAAGCAGCTCGTCGCGTGGGTTGGTCTCGAAGCGTTCATGGCTGGTGTCGCGGCGTATTTCAAGAACCACGCGTACGGCAACACTGAGCTCAAGGACCTTTTGGTCGAGCTGGAGAAGACGAGCGGCCGCGAGCTCATGGAGTGGAGCAAGCTTTGGCTTGAGACCGCTGGTGTGAACACGCTGCGCCCCGAGATTGTCACGGGCGAGGATGGCACTGTCGAGAGCTTCGCGATCGTGCAGACCGCGGCTGCCGACTACCCGACGATTCGTCCGCACCGTTTGGCGATCGGCTACTACTCGCTCACTCAGGACAAGTTAGTTCGTCACCACCGCATCGAGATCGATGTTGAGGGTGAGCGCACCGAGGTGCCTGAGCTGGTTGGCACGAAGCGCCCCGATCTCGTACTCATCAATGATGACGACCTCGCGTACGCGAAGATCCGTCTCGACGACGCCTCGCTCGAAGTTGCAATGAAGCACCTTTCCGAGATCACCAACCCGCTGGCTCGCGCCATCGTGTGGGGTGCCGCTTGGGATGCTGCCCGTGATGCCGAAACTGCGGCCAGCGATTACGTTGCGTTGGTTCTCGGCAATATTGCGTCGGAGAGCGAGTCGACCACGATTCGCACGACTCTTGCGCAGCTCGTTCTCGTCGCTAAGCAGTACGTTGCTCCCGAGCGCCGCGCGGCAACGGTTGAGAAGATCGGCGACACCCTGTGGGGTCTCGCTCAGAGCGCCGAGGCTGGTTCGGATGCTCAGTTCCAGTTCGTGAAGTACTTTGCGAACGTTGCGTCGACCGAGCAACACGTCACCGTGATTCGCGCACTGCTTAGTGGATCCACCGCTCTCGATGAACTCGAGATCGACACTGACCTCAGTTGGGAACTGCTCGAGGGCCTCGTGCTCAACGGTGCTGCTGGAGATGCTGAGATTGATGAAGCACTCGCGAAGGACAAGACAGCTAATGGCCAGCAAGCTGCGGCACGGGTGCGGGCAACACTGCCAACAGAAGCGGGAAAGCGTGCCGCTTTTGCGTCGCTCGTGGACAGCGATGAGTCGCCGAACGCGATCGTGCGCAACGTGACCATGGGCTACACCCACGTGAATGACCCCGCTGTGCTCGAAGCCTTCGTGGCACCGTACTTTGCGGCAATCAACGATGTGTGGAAGAACCGCAGCTATGCGATCGCTGAGACGGTCATCCGCGGACTTTACCCGGCACCGTTGGCAAGCAAGGAACTCGTGGATGCCACCAAGGCGTGGCTCGAAGCGAACCCTGATGTGCCGGCCCTGCGCCGCATCATCGTGGAGAACCTTGCGGGTGTGGAGCGTGCGCTAATCGTTCAGGCTCGCGACAACTCTTAGCATTCAGCCGCCACACGGCGCGCATGCGGGGGCCTAGCGGTGACTACACAGCAGTCGCTCGCTAGGCTCCGAGCATGGAAGATTTCACGTTGGGTGGCTTGCGCGAGAGCATTGAGGCGTTTTTTCTCGCCTGGCCGATCGTTGAAGCTCTCGCGATTATCGTGGGTGCCTGGCTGATTCGCTTCGTGCTGCTCTTCGCCATCAAGCGCGTCGTCAATCGCATCGTCAACGGTGTCAAGCACAAAGAGAACATCCACGACACCCAGGTCTTGATGACGTCACCGCTTGCTGCGGTGCGTGTTGTGCAACGCACCCGCACCCTCGGCGGGGTGCTCTCCAGCATCGTGACCGTCGTCCTCGTGATCATCGTGTTGCTGCTGCTCTTCAATCTCCTCGCTGGCCCGAATGCCACGGGTGCCTTCGCCCTCATTACTGCTGCGACCGGTGCTGGGCTTGGTTTCGGCGCTCAGAACGTGGTGAAAGATGTGCTCAACGGCCTGTTTATGGTGGCCGAAGATCAGCTCGGCGTTGGAGACATTGTTGACCTCGGACCGGCTGTTGGTGTGGTTGAGTCTGTCGACATCCGCACGACGCAGGTTCGCGACGTCAACGGAACTCTCTGGTTTGTGCGCAACGGCGAAATCACTCGCGTCGGCAACATGTCGCAGGGCTGGGCGCGCATCATCATCGACCTTGCCGTGCCTTACGAGTCGGATGTGGATGCCGTTCAGGAGCGGATTTTGAAGACCGCCGTCGATCTTTCCAAGACTCCCAAGTGGGCAACCCGTATCTTGGAAGTGCCGGAAATTTGGGGCATCGAATCCATCTCAGATGAGGCCATTGTCGTTCGCCTGGTCGTGAAGACAGCATCCGCGACAAAGGATGATGTTGCTCGTGAGCTGCGTGCCCGTCTGAAGAAGGATTTGGATGAGGCGGGTGTCAAACTTCCGGCATTGAACTCGATCGTGTTGAGTGGGTTCGACGGTGCTGCCAGTGTGCGCGGTGCACGTCCGCCCCGCACGCGTCCAGTGCCGCTGAGTTTTCCTGAGGAGAAGCACAAGAAATGACCGAATCTGAGAACGCGAATATGCCGGCACCTGATGCTGATGCGGCGGCCGCAGCAGCTGTGCCGCCGAAGCTTCCCAAGATTCGCCTCATCACTAAGCCTGCCCTGGCACCAGATGCCCCCGAAGACTCCATGTGGGAACTCATCGGCGGTCGCGACACGTTCGAGAAGCTCGTGCGCGAGTTCTACGTGGGCGTAGCCACCGATGAGGTCTTGCTGCCGATGTATCCGGAGCAGCCCGACCTCGAGGGTGCCATCCAACGTCTAACTGGTTTTTTGGAGCAGTACTGGGGCGGGCCGAACACCTACAGCCAGGAGCGCGGACATCCCCGTCTACGTCAGCGTCACATGCCCTTCAAGGTGAACCCGGATGCCCGCGACCGCTGGCTACACCACATGCGCAACGCCCTCGATGCTCTCGAATTGCCACCGCTCTACGACGCCGAAATCTGGGCGTACCTCGACCGTGCCGCGCACGCCATGGTCAATACGTTTGAGGAGTAGCGCGCCGCTGGCACACCGTTATCTACCGCCTCGCCCCGGGTCTGCCCAGGCTTGGCACCGTTATTGACCGCAGCAGTTGCACTCGTTTCTCAACGTCACCCAACGGCCCCGAAGTCTTTCACGGTCTGCTCAATCGTCACTCCGGGTTCGCGACCTCGAACGATTTTCACAACATCGTCACAAAACTTACTGGGATAAGACGAGGCACGATGGGATTCTTTCAGACCACCATCCCAAGCAATCCAAATCAGATAGCACCTAACAGTGAATCACTTTGGCTGGGGCCACCACCCAAGGTCGAAGGACTTCGCGGGATTCCTGCCATCTTGTGACGTGCACTCCCAGTGCGCGTAAGGCACTGGAACCCATCTAGTCGAATAGGATCCATTCGACGGCAGCGTTTGCGAGCATGCACGGTCAGCTGCATCGGCTCGTAAAACCGGAGCGAAGGCATACAGACCCCAAATCGCAAACAGCACTAACACGACAATCAGCCATGACTGCACGAGCGAACTATTGCGTTTACTAGACATCTTTTGGCCTTTCATTTGGCTGATGGTCATTGCCCTTGGTATCTGAGAGCCTCACAATTTAATCAACGGTTTACGGCCTCCAAAAACCTGGCAAAGTGATGTTCCACGCGTACTGAATCACGGACTCATCAGAGTAGATGCACCATGCCGGGCCATATGGGCAGCCCCAATTATAGTGTCCTCGCTGCCAGACTATTTTTGCGGTATCCGATGAATAATTGCCGTTCGACATACGGAAGTACACGTTGTAGTTTGTGTTAGCCGCGAGCGTTGCAGTGTTCGATGATCCCACTGTATAAACTCGCTCTGAACTTCCGTCGAATGCATTCGTATCCCAGTAGCCATTGGGCATCGTGGTGGACCATGCGAGCATCGTTTGCGAGAAATAGTAGCGACCATCATAGTTATAGGTCACGAAATCGGGCTCGAAGGTGGAACTGCCTGTGCACCTCAGTGCGGACAAGCTACTGCTAGCCCACTGGAAGTTGAGGCTGTTATACCGCCCTCCCGAAGCGCTGCTGGCGCTCGATGAACTGCTATAAAATGGGTACCATCGACCGCACGACGTCGCTGCTGAGGTGGACACTTCCCCGTTCGCTGCATGAGCATCTGCCGGTTCGGCTATGAGCCCCGGAATCTTCAAATCCGCTGGCGTTCCGGACACAACAACTTTGTCGAAGACAGCCCCTCGCGTCACCAATTCGGCTCTGGCGACTGCGGTCAATTCTGGCATCGGATCAGCCACTGTTGGATCGGGCTTGGAGTTTGCTTGTGACAGCGCTGCGGCATCCTCAAGGTCCTGAAGCGTTGCTGCTATTTCAGCGATCGGATCCGCGGGGACCCCACCGTCTTGGCTCGGCAACCCAATCGTCAACGTCTGACCAGCTGCGGAGTAGAGCGATCGTGTTTCAATCACATGCAGATCGTTGCTTCGGACCAGCGCTGCCAGCTCGCTCGTTGTAGCTCCGTTGCCCCCCCCCATGTCGAAGGTAGCCACATCGTTTCCACCATCCCCGACCAACGCAGGTCCGTCGGGAGGTGTCGGAAAGGGGGAACTCGACGCATAGGCACTCATGCCGCCTGTGGACGAGAGTAATAGCACGCCCACGGCGGCGATAAGCAACCTGGTCGCACTTCTGTGTTTGGGTTTCGTCATGATAATCCTATCTGGGCCTGAGCTCGGAATGGGCTCTGGTCCGCCATCGAGCGACCGAGTGCAAGCAGAGCCGACACTCGATACCCCTCTGAAATTGGGTGCGGAGCCATAACAATACGGAGAGACAATTCCCCCGGACAATGCGTCTTTAGTTACATTTATTTCATCTGCATCTAAGCGCGCAGGGTCACGTCCCGCCGAGTGGTGTGATTTCTCATCTCCGTGCGGGTCAGTGGTTTTAGCTTACGCGGCGGTGAGTTCGGGGATGAGGTTCACCTCCTCGATGGTTTCGATGGCGACGTTCATGGCCTT